>CAZYOD010000087.1:0-9309 GCA_964648635.1 uncultured Balneolaceae bacterium
TCATCCATTCATCCCGATATACTTTGGCAATAATAGAAGCCGCAGCAATACTCATAGACCTATCGTCGCCGCCAACAATACATTTATGTGGACACAACCCCGGACTGTATCGATTTCCATCAACCAATAAGTAATCAGGATTAGCCCCCTTTGCCTCTGCACATTTATTCATCGCCTTAATGGAAGCATGGAGAATATTTATATCATCGATTTCGGTGGGTGTGCACCATTGAATTGTCCAAAATAATGACCGTTCTTTTATTTTTTTGCTCAATGTCTGCCGTTCCTCAAGTGTAAGGGTTTTACTGTCCCTTATTTCATCCAAAAAAGTTCCCGGTTCAAAAATTACTCCCGCAGCTACTACCGGACCCGAGAGGCAGCCGCGACCTACTTCATCTAATCCCATTACCCGCTTATAATCTTCTTGCCACAGCTGTCGTTCGAAAGCCAGCCGATCGACAGCATCCCCGTCTTCATTTATCTTGCTCAAATTATTCATTACAATGAATTAAAACAGTCATCGCTTCGTTATTTATACTCTGCTAAAGTCAATCTTTTTATCATGCATTTCAAGTATCAACAGTGGGATAATCGGTTTGCCAGAAACAAGGGGAAATCTCCTTTTGATACGCTATGGGATACCTTTCAGGAGTTGCTAACTATTGCGGGCGGAGATGTTTCACAAGCTCTGCGCTGGCTCACTGAGCTCGATCAGGAGTATGGCCTCACCGATCAATTTGACAACTATGGACTGGGCAATTTTATAGAAGAACTGAAAGAACGCGGCTATATAGAGCAAGACAGTGAACAGCAGGTATATGTGATGACTCGAAAAACAGAACGCAGCCTGCGGCAGCGATCACTGGAAGAAATTTTTCGAAACCTCAAAAAGGGTGCGGTCGGAAATCATCAAACAAACCATACCGGTAAAGGACTTGAACGTCAGCCTGAAACACGTCCTTGGCAACAGGGCGATGACATCTCAAACATCGACAGTGTTGGTACAATGATGAACATGCTTAAGCACAGCAACATCGATCAGATGAGCCTACACGAGGACGATATTCGAGTGCACGACACTGACCATTACACCTCTGTTGCAACCGTTCTGCTGATCGATTTGAGCCATTCTATGATTCTGTATGGCGAGGATCGCATTACACCGGCTAAAAAAGTAGCAATGGCGCTGTCAGAACTCATCCTGAATAATTACGCCAAAGATTCACTCGACATTGTTGCATTTGGCAATGAGGCCTGGAAAGTAGAGATTGAAGACCTTCCATATTTAAAAGTCGGGCCTTATCACACGAATACACAACAGGCGCTGCAGATTGGCAGACATATTCTCCACCGTCGCAAATTTGCCAATAAGCAGATTTTTATGATTACGGATGGAAAACCTTCGTGCATTATTGAAAATGGGGAAATCTATAAAAACAGTTTCGGACTGGATCGCAAAATTGTAAATCGGGTGTTAGACGAAGCTGTAAAGTGCCGCAGAGACAATATTGATATCACTACCTTCATGATTGCACGTGACTCTTACCTGCAAAATTTTGTCCGAGAGCTAACCGAAGCTAACAAAGGCCGAGCTTATTTTGCTTCTCTTGATAATCTGGGCGGATATATCTTTGAAGATTATATCCGGAACAGAAAAAGACGGGTAAAATAAAAATGGGCAACCTAAACAGGCCGCCCATTTAAAAAATATTCAGAAGAACTCTTCTAAATGCCGAGTTCTCTCATTACACGGTCCGTAATATTATACTTCTGTTCTGCTTCATCAGAAGCGTAAAGAATAATCATATCACCCTGACTGGTGGTAGTATTAATAACATATGTTAATCCCATATCTTGAGCGACAGAATTTACAGCTTCATCAATTTGATCCAGTAACGGACTAACTAGCTCTTGCTGTTTTTGCTGAATTTCTTGCTGAATTTGTGACTGATACTGCTGCAGCTCAGTATTCAACTTTCCGAGACGTTCTTCTTCTCGTTGTTTGGCAGATTCGTTAATAACATCCGCTTTTTGTTGATATTCAGCCACCTGCTGTTGAAAATCCTGCTGCTTTGTCGCAAATTCTTCTCTTTTACGTTCAATAAAATTTTGCAGCCGTTGCTGCACAGCTTTCATTTCGGGCATTTTACTTAAAATTGACTGTGGGTCAACATAGCCAATTTCCATATCTTGCTGAGCATCTGCAGTAGAAATTCCTGCAAAGCCAACGGTTAAAAAACAGAGTAGAGATATTGATAGTATTCGTTTTAACATAGTCTGATCGTTTTCGATTAATTCTTAGCCGATGTTTCGTTAATGTATTGTAGTACTTTATCTGTAATATCCAATCGCTCGCTGGCAGAATAGTAAATTACGTTTTCACCCGCACTTGTAGCTTTATTGAGCACAAAGTCGAGGTTTTCGCTTTCCGCCACAGATGAAATTGCCTCATCAACTTTTTGATACAGGGGTTCTAATAATTCTGCCCGGCGCTGTTCAATCTGTTGTTGAACTCCTTGTTGATATTGTTGGATTGAAGTTTGAAGCTCAGATAATTTCTGTTCTTTTTGTTGGATCTGACTTTCAGAGAGATTGTCCTGATTTTCCTGGAAAGCAGTTACAGAATCCTGGAATGCCATTGTTCGCTGCTGAAGTTCTTGTCGTTTTTCCTGAACAAAGCTATTTAACTTTTGTTCAACATCTGATCGCTCCGGCATTTGACTTAAAACTTCCTGAGAATTTATAAATCCTATTTTAAGCTGTCCATACGCCGACGTACTTACAACAAAAAATAACAGAAATAATGTGCTAGTTAACTTTCTAAACATTGATAAAATTATCTTAGTGGTTCAATTGTTAGGGCTGTGAGTATAAAAACAATTTTTATTAATTGCTTGCCCCATTTAACGTAATACCAAGCTCTTGTAGTACCTCCTCATTTAAATTCCACTCATTTACGCTAAAGAGCATACTTGTATTTTGAGCTCGATCAAAAACAAAATCAAAATTCTGGTTATTTGCCACCGTATTTATGGCTTCAAAAATTTTCCGCTGTATTGGTTCCAACAACTCTTTTTGTGTTTGAAAATATTCTCCTTTAGCTCCAAACTTTTCGTCTAGATACTGTTGGCGCGCTTCAATTTTGTTTTGGATTTCTTGCTGCTTTTGCTTTTTTAGTTTATCCGTATACAAAATTTTCTTAGCCTCGAAATCTTCTTTCAGCTGATTTATTTCCTGCTGCATTTCCTCCAGCTTCGCATCCCACTCGGAACTTATGGCTTCCAATTGCTTTTGAAGCCCCTGATATTCGGTCATTCTGGATAATATATCATCAGTATTTACATACCCTATTTTCTGATTTTGAGCAACCACTGCGGTGGCAGCTACTGCTACCATGCAAAGCCCAATTAGACTATATGATATAAGCGACCTAACCATTAAAAGGGAGCACCGATATTAAAGAGGAACTGCCATTCACCAGGCCGAACGGGTTCGTTAGGATTGGGGATACCATCCAGCCGGTATCCATAACTGAGATCCACTAACCCAAGAATAGGCAAATAAATTCGAGTTCCGAAACCAACAGCTCTTTTCACATCAAAAGGCGAAAACTGCTGTGTATTTAAAAATGCATTACCCGCATCCATAAACATATAAGGATAAACCTGAGCCTGCTGCTCGGTAATAGCGGGGTATCTCAATTCTAAAGAATACTTAGCATAGAGTCGGCCACCTACCGGTTCACCATCAACGATCGGTGAAATGGAACCAAACTGTCCTCCTGGGAAGCCACGCAGATCTATGTTATCATCGAGAAAACTCTGGCGCTGCTGCATTTGTGTACCGCCCAGCTTAAAGCGCTGAAAATCACTGCGCTGACCTTCACCGAGGTATCCTAAATAACCATACTCAACACTGTTTGATAATACAAGTTTGCCGGCAATGGTGGTATGGTTTTGGTAACTGGTTTTAAATTTGTAATACTGCGAAAAACCGGGCAGTGGCGGCGCAAGTTCTCCGGATAAACTAAACTTAGAACCACTGGTTGGAGAAATCGGATTATCGGTAGAGTTTCTTTCCAGCACCTGCTTAATACTTAAGATACTGGCTGTTCCTTCAGCCAAAAATGAAGCCCCGCCTGCGACATCATACAGCTGATATGAAAGTACGGATCGATGTGTAAAATAATCGTCCGGCCACTTCAGGCGTCGGCCCAATGATACACTACTCGAAAGCAATTCATTACGTTGAGCACTTCCACGGTAGCTAATCAAATCATAGCTCATGTTCACGCCCAGCGAAAGCGGCTTACCGCCAAGCCACGGCTCTTGAAATCCGGCACTGTAACTTTGGTAACCACTGCCGGTAACCTGAACTCCCAACGTCAACTTCTGACCGTCGCCAGAAGGAATTGGATTCCAGCCTTCGCCTTTTATAGCACGTTGGATAGAGAAGTTGTTAAAGTTGAGTCGCGCCGATAGAATAAGTCCTATACCCTGACCACCGAATCCACCAGAAAACTCAAAATTATCTGTGCTTTGGGATTCGTCAAGTGTGTAATCAATATCTACGGTATGGTTTTCCTGGTCGGGAACAAGATTAGGGGAAATCGCTTTGGGATTAAAATAACCTAGCTGCCCGAGCTCCCGGATGGTTCGTACGATCTTCTGCTGGCTGTATTTTTCACCGGGTACCGTCCGCAGTGTTCGACGAATAATATCATCATGTGTTTTAGTATTCCCGCTGAAAGATACTTCTTCCACATACGCAATCTCATCTTCGTAGATACTCATGTGCAAATCAACAGAGTCTTCACCCACCACCTCAATTTCCGGCTCTACCCGGAAAAACAGATAGCCAATATCTCTGTACAGACTGGTAATATCCGTTTCTTTTTGGGAGAACTCCATCTTATTACGGAATTTTTTCTGATTAAAGATCTCTCCCTTTTCGATACCGAGCGTCTGGGTAAGTTGATCATCCTCATAAACCGTATTGCCTTCCCATGTAATATCCCGAACCTTATACTGAGGACCCTCATCCACTTTCAGGTTTACCTTTAACCCCTCAGCCTCGTTAGTCATAAAGATCAATCGGCGTTGCGTATAAGGGAAGGTATAAACAGTATCTTCGGTGATGCGAAAATCTAAAAAGCCGTGCTCACCGTAAAATTCACGAAGATTTTCTTTTGCCGTTTTAAATTCATCTTCTTTAAAAAGCTTTTTAGAGAAGAATTTCCACCAGCGATCTTCTTTTATCTCACCAAGAGCTTTTCGAAGGGTTCCGTCATCAAATTGCTCATTGCCGCTAAACGAAATATCCTTTACTTCTAATCGCTTCCCGGGATCGACATCAAAACGAACGGTTAACCGATTTCGGACTGTATCAGGTTCTGATTTTACAACCTCAACTTTTGTAAACCAGTATCCCTTTTTGTCATAGAACCGCTTAATTGTACTCTTAGCTTGTGCAAGAGACGATTCTGTAACGGCATACCCTCTAAGGAGTTTAATTTCTTCGCGTAGATCTTCACGCTGAGATTTTTTAACTCCGTGTATTTCATAATCTTCCAGACGGGGTTGTTCCTGAACTTTAATCTTTAAATGAATACCGCCGTACTCACGATCGGTTTCAATAATTTCAACATCCGAAAACAATCCGGTTCGGTACAAACTTTTGATGGCATTTCCCAGATCTTCCCCCGGAACTGTAATCTGCGTTCCTTCCTGCAGACCGCTGGTTCCTACTATAAATTCTTTACGTGAGGTTGTCAGCCCTTCTACCTCAACACCAAGTACCTCAAGCTGCTCAGGCATCGCATTCATAGGATTTTCAATATTTACCTCTGACGTATCAGAAGAAAAATCCTGGGCTGTTATAGGGGAACTGATGAAACTTAAAACAAAGAGAGCGAAAAATAATTTCTTCACGTGGGTTAGTTCTTGAAACAAGATTGAGCTTACGATATTTATTGTAAAGTTAAGATGTCAGCTCTTGAACGTATTGACCTATCGATTTCTTTTGTTTTTTCTCAGATAGTTTACCAAATCTACGTTCACGCTGTTGAAAAGATTGGATTGCCTTATACAATTCATTTCTGCGAAAGTCCGGCCAATAAGTTTCAGTGATATACAACTCGGAATAAGCTAGCTGCCAAAGCAAAAAGTTGCTTAAGCGGTATTCACCGCTAGTTCGTATAATGAGTTCGGGGTCGGGAATGTTGGCTGTAGATAAATTCGCACTGATCATGTCATCATTAATTTCATCGGGATCAATAGCCCCGTCTTTCACCTGTTGTGCCAATTTTTTTACAGCTTCGGTAATATCCCAGCGACCGGAATAACTTAATGCCAAACACAATTGTAACCGATCATTGTCTTTTGTCAACTCTATAGCTTCGCGGAGTTCCCGCTGACAATTTTCAGGAAACCGATCGATCTGTCCAATTGTTTCCAGCTTAATATTATTCTTATTCAGATTATCTGCCTCTTTACGGAGCGAACTAGCCAACAAACGCATCAACGCATTTACTTCCATTTTGGGGCGGCCCCAATTCTCCGTTGAAAAAGCATAAACGGTAAGATATTTAACACCGATTTGCGCGCAGGCTTCGGTAACATCCCGAACTGAATCGACACCTGCCTTATGACCATAAGAACGAATATTGCCTCGACTTTTTGCCCATCGTCCATTGCCATCCATTATAATTGCAATGTGATCAGGGATTTCTCCCTGATCAACGAGCGTAGCCTGCGACTTTTTATCGCTGTCGTCCTGTTCTTTATTTGTTAGTGAAATCGGTTCCAATCTGTAATATCCGTAATTTAATAAGCTACCAATATTAGAATTTTATGCTCGTTATATCAAGCTAATAAAATTATAATTGTACAATTTGATTTGTTAGCGAAAGCATTTCAATAAGAGCCAGAGAAGCTTCCGCCCCTTTATTTGCTCCATCCCCTTCAAGTGAACTTCGTTGCCTTGCTTGCTGGACATCATCAGTGGTTAAAACGCCAAACACCACCGGTTTATTTCCTGTCATATTTAGATCGGTTACTCCGCGGTTAACAGCATCGCATACATAATCAAAATGAGGGGTATCTCCACGAATCACTGCACCCAGCGTAACGACTCCGTCAACTTTTGGAAGAAGCTGTTGCGCCGTGAACGGTATTTCGTAAGCTCCCGGACAACGTGCAATTATAATTTGATCGTCGCTAAATCCTTTGTTCTTAAAAACATCTATAGCTCCTTGCAACAGCTCGTCGGTAATAAAAGAATTCCATTTTGCGACGGCAATACCGATTTTAAAAGAATTCTCGTCGGTGGTCCCTTCTAATATTTTGTGTGACATAATCTAAACTCTGATCTCTTTTCGCTGCTCTGTCATCCTGACGAGGCGATTAACATACTTGGTATTAATTGTTACAACTCCAAAAAATTTCTGGTACTCCTGATGCCCACCGTGAAAATCACTGCCGCCCGTAATAAGAAGGTTATGTTTTTCTGCAAATTTTTCGATCCGTTTCTGAGTTGAATAATCATGACTGGGATGGAGAAACTCGATCCCATCGACTCCCGCCTCTACCAATTCCTCCAGTTCATTTTCGCCGTATAAATTTCCGGGATGCGCAATGACTACAGCTCCACCCGCTTTTTTGATGATTTTTACGACTTGGTGGTGGGAACTATACTCATTATATATTTTTCCCAGTGATTCGTCACTTAAATATCGAATAAACGCTTCTTTAAATGATGCAACATATCCCTTGCTTATCAATACCGATGCAATATGAGGACGTCCGATATTTCCACCGTTCGCTTCGGCTTTAACCTCCTCAATATCGAGATCAAACCCCTCTTTGGAAAGCTGATCGATGATCCATTTTCCACGCTCCAAGCGAGAATGATAATGCCGAACCAAGAGTTTTCGAACAGCCGTATGATCAGGGTCAAAACAGTAAGCCAGCAAATGACATTCGCGACCGTGGTAATCCGCTGTAATTTCAACTCCCGGCAATAACCGGATATCATCAAACTTTCGTGCCACCTTACGGGCTTTTCGATATCCCCGAATGGTATCGTGATCGGTAATGGAAATTACCTCGAGTTTATGTCTTCGGGCACTTTTAATGATCTCCTCGGGCGTAGAATTACCGTCGGAAGCCGTAGTATGGATATGTAAATCTGCTTTTGCCACGATTAATTTGAAACCGATAAGATATTTTTGTACCGAGCCGGATTTAGCAACAAGTCAACGGCTTCATTAACTATATGGTCGTGAGGCAACAGTGCTGCTGTTTGCCCTTTTTCTCCCTGATATCGAGCCAGTAACTCAAAGTAAAGCACTTTTTCAAGTTCAGGTCGTTCATTATGCAAAGCCTGCTTTTTACCCTTTTCGATACTTTGTTTCAATGCCTTAAGATGAGTATCCGGATTTGTTTCTGAGTCCTGAAGTGAAGAATCAATCTTGGCAAGATATTGCTCTGAAGGTGTCTCGTAACTAAAATCTTTATTCTCTACAAAGGTTACAAATTCGTTATATAATTGATCAGATCCTATTTCTTCAGTTAACGTATCGTGATCGGCAGCATATTGGTTGGCAAACTCAAAAAACACATTCTGCTGCATCAAGGAAGTTTCCAGCAAACTTGGTTCTCGATCAGGAATTTTTATATCCGGAGCAATACCATTTCCGTCATAAACAGTGCGACCGTTGCGTGTTTTAAATGACTTTCGAAGCGAGTCAGGCTTGGATATTGCACTATTATTTTCATCATGCGTATAAGTCAAAGACTGAATACTTCGCCCACTCGGAATAAAGTATCTGGAAATAGTAACCTTTAGAGCAGTATTATAAGAAAGCTGACGAACTGTTTGCACTAATCCTTTTCCAAAGCTCTGTTCACCTATAACAACGGCACGATCTAAATCCTGAAACGCACCGGCCACAATTTCTGAAGCACTTGCGCTACCGTCATTTTGTAGAATAACCAATGGCAAGTCGGGTGCTATGGGAGTTTCTTCCGTCCCAAAAATATTGTTATGCTGACTTAAACGTCCGCGGGTTTCCACAACCATTTCCCCCTCTTGCACAAATTTATCAACGGTAGCAACGGCCTCTTCTAACAGACCGCCGGGATTATTTCTGAGATCCAAAACCAATCCCTCAAGAGAACGTTGAGATTGGAGCTTATCAAGAGCCTCCCGAATCTCATTGGCTGCATTTTGCGAAAAACGGCTTAGGAGAATGTATCCAATATTCTCATCCTTCCCTATTCTATCCGCAAAACTAACATTACTGACCTC
>CAZYOD010000088.1:0-6583 GCA_964648635.1 uncultured Balneolaceae bacterium
CGCCGTTGGGTTATCCTGGATTATGTAAATGTTGTGGTTCATATTTTTAAGAAGGAGCTACGAGAATATTATGCTCTGGAACGGATGTGGAATGACGCGCCCGTCCGAAAAATTAAAGAAACCACCTAAGCTGTGAAATACTTACTCTGGACTTTTGCGATTATAGTTTTAATTGCCGGTTGTGCTTCATCTTCGAACAAGAGCAACAGTATGGAATCCTATAACCATTTAATTACTCTCGAAAAACCTGACGAAGAAACCAGTCAGCCGTCGAAGGTATATATCGATTCGGTTAAAAAAATTACCGAAAATAATGAGGATGTTCTTTTAATATCCGGCACCTTTCCCGACGCCTGCACAAAACTCGAAGACGTAATACACAAGACCAAAAATGATTCGTTGCATTTGGAGCTTACTGCATGGCGAAATCCTGATAAGATGTGTGCTCAGGTGCTAACTCCTTTTACTTATATTTATGATCGGCTAAGTGATGAAGAGCTCACATCCCACACAGATCTTATTGTAAACGGCACTCCTTTCAGTATTCAATAAACGTATGGCAAAACGCGTCCTTGTTACAGAACCGATCATCCCATCTGTTATTGAAAAACTCGATTCGTATTACCAGGTGGATGTAGGTAAACGCGGCACTTATAACGAAGAGCAGGTTTTAATCAGGGATATTCCATCGTACGATGCAGTGCTGACAATGCTTTCTAATCCGATAACCGAAGAGGTTATCGCTGCAGGTGACAACCTCCAAGTTATTGCCAATCATGCGGTGGGCTTTAACAACATTGATCTGAAAGCAGCAAAAGAACATAATGTTCGGGTCGCAAATACGCCCGGCGTGTTAACTGATTCCTGTGCAGAGTTTACGATAGGATTGATGCTCGCCGTTTCCCGACGATTTTTTGAGGCTCAACGCTACCTGCTGAATGGCAAGTTTAATGACTGGGAACCTTTGGGCTTTCTGGGTAAAGAACTCAACGGGAGTACCCTCGGCATTATCGGTCTGGGTCGGATCGGCACTGGCGTTGCTAAGCGGGCGAAAGCCTTGGGAATGAATATTATGTATCACAACAGAAGCAAAGTATCTGATGAAATCGAAGATGAGCTAGCAGCAACTTATTGCGCTGATATCAAAGAACTTGTCACTCAATCCGATATTGTAACTCTGCACTGTCCCCTTACCGAAGAAACGCACCATTTAATTGATGCTGATATTTTCACGCTTATGGATGAGGATTCGATTCTCATCAACACCTCCCGCGGGCCTGTTGTTGAAGAAGCAGCTCTGGCCGAAGCTCTGCACCGCGGAGAAATCGGAGGCGCCGGCATCGATGTCTTTGAACACGAACCCGAAGTTCATCCCAAGTTGCAAAGCGCTCCAAACTGTGTATTAACACCACATATGGCAAGTGCAAGCTACCAAACACGGGAAGCGATCGGCATGTTGGCTGCCGATGCAATTATCGGAATTCTGGAAAATAAGCCTACTTCAGAAATTCCCAACTTGATTCAACCTTAATTTCGGTTCATATTCATTTATCTAAGGAACCGATTTAATCATGAAAAATCTTTTGGATACCAACCGTCTTTACCCTGTACTTGGGTGGACCCTGCTTGGGTTATTGATGGTTCTTCTGGCGCTCGAAGGCTGGCGATATGGGGTAAAACCATCTGAAACCAACCACAAACAGATGGTCGAAAACAGCTTAAATGAAGCTGCCGACTATTTTGTAAATCAACAGAAAAAACTACTTGCTAACTCCAAAACCCTGGTTGCTCATCTTCGTCACTCCCTGCTTCAAAACCGATCTTCGGATCAACTGCAGGATATACTAAATCGATACCCTGACTTTTGGAGTGCTGTGCTTCTGCAAAATGGAGAGCCTGTTATATGGGATGGCTTTGCCCTTCAAAATATTGACAACCGCAACAGAGACATAAAATCTGATTCCCATGTTGCATTAAAAAGGCATAACAATGTTATCTATTGGGAGAGTCATGTACCATTTACGGTACAAGACAGCTTGGAAACTACTTCTTACGATCTATTCACCAGTTATCGAATCGAGCAACGTAACCCACTGGATATAGGAGATCAAAGTGAATTTAATATTTTCGATTCCTCTATCTTTTCCACTGCCTATCCACTTAATTTTAGCATCTTCAGCGAGCCTCCTTCTGATGTTACTGAATCCGAACCCCTTATCAATTTACAAGGTGACTCTGTGGGGGTTGTTTATGCAACGGCCGACAAATTTGAACAGACTCAGGCTAAATGGAATCAAAATACACGCTTTTGGAGATCAATTTATGCCCTGTTGTGTTTTACTGTTTTGATTTCCATCGTCTTTGGAGCCGCAAAACAATTCTCACTGTGGATATCACTTGCTACCCGACTACTTATTATCGGAATAAGCTGGGCAATTTTAGCCTATACTGATATAATTTCGTATTGGTTCATTGCGTTGTCCGGTGCCACTGAAAGCGAATGGGTAAGCACTGTCGAAAGCTTGAGCGCTACCGGCACAAATGCTGTTTTCGGGCTGTTTGCTTCTATAGTTATAGGGCGGGCGCTAAACAAATATCATAAAAAAGTAAAACCCGACTGGTATCTGAGCACTATTAGCACCGCGAGCGCTTTAGGCGTAGTAAATGCGGTAACTCTGCTCAGCTTTTTTATTCTGATATATGAGGCTGCCGTTAACAGCGGAGTATCAACCCTAGACTTACGGCTTTTTCCCGACGGCCACACAGTTATACTCTATCTGGTAATGGGCCTTAGCACACTTGCCGCAGGTATCTTCCTCATAGCCCTAAACCGAACGCTTTTCAGAATTAACCGGGAGCACGTAAAGCTTACCGCATCCGTAGTAACAACAACTTTTTTTATAAGCCTTTTTATAGCTCAAATAGTCATACCGGAGCGGCTAATCTTTAACTGGATTTTTTATTCCTGTCTTTTGGGATTTGTGATCATCGTGGCAATCTCAATAACCTACGCTAATCACAGATCAACCGTTGCTGAAACATCCCCCCTGCGAAAGGTAATTATCAGCAGCGTTTTGATTGCCATTATTTGCACACCGGTAATTTACCAAACATCTCTTGTAAATATAGATGAAAATCTTTGGCAAACAGCTCAAAACTACTCTCAGGAAGAAGATCCCGTAGCTGCTGAACTCACCGAAGATTTATTGTCAAACCTCGAAGCAAACTTTAGAAGTATTTCTCGGGAGGACTTAGAAGACAATCGCTCTACCCTGCAAACCAGATTTACAAACATCATTCAACGTTTATTATCACGGGAGTCAAATGCCTATTCATTTGACTTACATCTTATCAGCGCTTCCGGTGAACCGATAGCCGATTATGCTACCGACCTTAACTCTCCAAACTGGGTGAACATTTTTAATATCTCTACATTAAAAGTCGTCACCGAGATAGAGCAAATTACAAAATCGACTATTCGGCCGATTGTTCAGCTTCCACAACTCATCAATCAACAAGAATACAGCATATTTTATCGCGGGTGGATTCCCATTTTTGGCACTTCTGAAGACGGCCCCATTGCCTGGATTCTCTGCTCTGTTTACCAGGAGCGGCCGGAGTACAATAAGCCAATCCGCACCGTTTTAGCCTCTCTTACGTACGAGGATTGGAATACGGCTTATCTGATGCAAAAGTTCAATAACGGGAAACTTATCAATGCTACGCAGCAGGGATTTGCAGGATATTTTCCAACGCCTCGCACTCTCGGGAATAATAAATTGAAAGCCTTGGAACAAGATTCACTAATTTACTTGACTGAGGAATCACAAAATTCTACTTACCGAACGCTGCTTTGGAAAGAATCAAATGAAATAGTTATAAAGATTAGCACAACACTGCCCGACTATCGCATAACGTTATTTTCTTTTTTCCGCTTAAGTTTCATTCTGCTACTTGCGGGTTGTTTGGCCTTACTCCTCAGACTGATTTTCTCATGGAACAGCTTTCGGTTATTGGGAAAAAATAAACGCTTCCAGGATCGCATATTGGATAGCTTTCTGTTAGCGACACTGATCTTTTTAGCCCTGCTGATTGCTACCTCACACTATGCCATCAAACAGCAGAACCGAGAAATCGTACGTCAAGAGCTGGTGGATAAACTGGAACGCCTTTCGATCAGGATTGAAGCAAATCCGGACATTCGCAACAACCAGGATCTGGGACCTTCCTTTTCACTTGATCCGCTCACCACGCCACTTGATGTTGATGCCAGTTTTTATGCCGGGCGAACTGTAACCGAAACTACTACGCCACAAATTTATCAACAGCATCTACTGCCCGCCGCACTGCCGTATGAAATTTATCACAAGCTTTTTAACCGGCGGCAGCAAGATGCCTACTCAACGGTAAAACTGGCAAGTCAAAATTTATTAATCGGTTATCGTTCGATCTTAAATGACCAAAATCAACCGGTGGCAACTATTGCAATTCCCACTTTTCTGGAGTCCCCTAAATACGATCAGCAACTGCTTGAAACAACAAGTTATCTCATCCTGGTTTACATATTGGTCTTCGGATTATTTATTGTGGGTTCAACCTTTATCTCACGACAACTAACGCGTCCACTGGTCTATATTCAGCGCGGACTTAATAAAATATCGGGCGGCAATCTGGATACAACCATCCCTGTAACCAGTGATGATGAGATCGGAAATCTGGCCGAGGCCTATAACAACATGGTATTCCGACTCAAAAAGTTGCGAAAAGAATTGGCTACTGCAGAGCGCGAAGCAGCCTGGAAAGAGATGGCTCAGCAGGTAGCACATGAGATAAAAAACCCGCTCACTCCAATGAAACTGAACGTGCAACACTTGGAGCGGCAGCTAAAAAGCAATAATCAGGATCCCAAAGAACTCAAAAAAAGAGTTCAAAAAATCACCGATAATCTTATAGACCAAATTCAGTCGCTGAATAATATCGCCTCCGACTTCTCAAAATTTTCCCAGCCTTTAGATGAAGAGTTCACAAAAGTGAACTTGGCTTCTATTTTAAAATCAGTGGCCGAACTCTATAAACATGACGAAACTGTTGATATCAAATTTGAGGCTGACCGCAACCCGGCCCACGTAAGAGGAATCCCTGACGAGTTAAAGCGTGTCATCATCAACCTTGTCAAAAATGCATATGAAGCCATGTCCGACAATGGCGGAGAGATCGTGCTTCGGCTTTATCATCAGCAGAAACACGTATTTATTGAAGTCGAAGATAATGGTCGTGGCATTGCCGAAGAGGATCGTCCGAATATTTTTGTGCCGAACTTCTCAACCAAATCCAGCGGTACAGGTTTGGGGCTGGCCATCTGCAAAAAAATTATTGAAGCCCATGAAGGCAGCATTACTTTTGCCTCGGTAGAAGATGAAGGTACCACCTTTGTGATTAAACTCCCGCAGGCATAACCGTCATTTCCTCCCTTACTTTTCCCTGCTATTTTTTGTACCATAAGCGATTCTCTGAAAACGGAATCTTTCATATTCTAAATTTCCTTCCCGCACCGGCAGATGTTTACATATTTGCAATCCGAAAAAAATAATCTCAAGAAAGAAGCCGGCATAACGCTTAAAATTGGTCTCCCGGTTATTATTGCCCAGCTGCTGCAAATGTCAATGAATTTTGTGGATACCGTGATGGCGGGCAATCTTTCGGCCGAAGATTTAGCCGCCGTGGCCGTGGGCGGGGCCATCTTTATTCCGTTTATGATGTTCGCTGCCGGTATTCTAATGGCCGTTACTCCTATTGTGGCACAACTCGTGGGCGCGCGCAACTTTGAAGAGATTGGCGTTAACGTCCGGCAAGGGCTATGGCTTAGCCTTATTCTCTCGATACCCATCTTTTTCCTAATTCGAAATCTCGAATTTGTAATGCACCTTCTGGATGTGACGCCTTCCATTATCCCGATTGCCCAAGGTTATCTCCATGCCATATCTTGGGGCGTTTTTGGAGTGTGTGGATACATGGCGCTCCGCTTTTTCAATGAAGGCATGTCGGTCACTCGTCCGGCTATGTATATTGCAGGGCTGGGGGTAGTCGTAAATGTAATTGCCAACTACATTCTCATGTACGGTAAACTGGGGGTTCCCGAGCTGGGGGCCACCGGATGTGGGTATGCTTCCTCAATAGTGGGCTTCGTTATGTTTTTTGGGATGTTTTTCTTTACCAAAAATCACAAGCCATACCACCGGTTTGACATTTTTTCATCTATCCGAAAACCGGAGTGGTCGTACCTAAAAGAGATACTACAAGTTGGGGTTCCTATTGGATTAAGCTCCACAATGGAAGTAACTATGTTTGCTGTGATAAGTCTACTGATGGGATCGCTCAGCGCAGTCGCCGTGGCGGGACATCAGGTCGCCATTAATTTCGCGGCAATGACTTTTATGGTTCCTTTCGGACTTTCTACCGCCATCACCACACGGGTTGGCAACGCCATCGGAAAAGGATCCATGTCGAATGCGCGCCGGCGGGGATATTTGGGGATTGGTCTGGCAACGTTTTTTATGAGTATCACCGCAGTGATTATGTATCT
>CAZYOD010000088.1:6683-9277 GCA_964648635.1 uncultured Balneolaceae bacterium
ACATCGGTCCGCAAGGGTTATGGATGGGACTTATTGCGGGCTTAACTATTGCCGCTATCCTTCATAATATTCGATTTTATCTGCTCACCAAAAATTCGTAGTGGACTAAAATCCAATCTCGTTTGCTGATATTTATAATTACACGCGAATCAAATTAGGATTTTAGAATCTTTAACCTAAAATTAAAGTATTACATATGTTAAGTTATCGAACGTAACCAACGGTTTGATGTCAGTTTATATCCACAACATTGCAACAGCAGTGCCGGAACAATCATACGATCAAGAGTTTTTGCGCGAGCGCATGAAGGAATACATCAGTGAAAAGAAGATTACCCGGCGCATTATTCATCGCATCTATTCGAAATCAGGAATTAACAAGCGGCATACTATTATTCATGATTTCAATGCCAATGGCGATCCCCGGCTCTTTTTCGAGAAAGACGGTTCGTTGAATACTCCTTCGACCGGAAAACGAAATGAGTTATACGCCGAGAAAGCAAAACAGCTTTTTGTTGATACTGCCCGCCAAACAATCGATGAAAATCCATCGGTAGAGGAAAAAGACATCACACATGTAATAACCGTTTCCTGCACGGGATTTTTTGCTCCCGAGCCCGGTTTTCATATCATCAAACAACTTGGGCTTTCTCCGTCCACGCAGCGTTTCCACCTTGGCTTTATGGGATGTTTTGCCGCCTTTCCCGCAATGAAAATGGCACAATCCTTTTGCGAATCTCATCCCGATGCGAACGTACTTATCGTTTGCCTGGAATTGTGCAGCATCCATCTGCAAGCTTCCGAAACTACTGATCACCTGATATCCGCCTCGGTTTTTGCGGATGGGGCCGGTGGCCTGATCATCAGCAATAAAAAGCCGACCGGCAGCGGATTTGAACTAAAGAAATTTTCTACTTCCATCGCCGAAAAAAGTGAAAAAGATATGGCGTGGACCATTGGTGATACAGGGTTTGAGATGGTACTTTCGGCTTACGTGCCGGATATTATCGAATCCAATTTACAAAATGCCATTCGTCCGCTTTTTGATGACTTTGCTTTATCGCCCTCAGAAATCGATCGCTGGGCGCTCCATCCCGGGGGAAGAGCTATTCTTGATAAAGTTCAAAAAAGTTTTGCATTGGATGATGAGCACCTGGCTTCATCCCGCAAAACATTGGCCAACTTTGGAAATATGAGCAGTGTTACTATTCTTTTTGTTCTGGCAGATTTATTGCAGCACAAATCACCAAAAAAATCCGAGTCTGTTCTGGCTATGGCCTTTGGCCCGGGACTTACCATTGAAAGCGGATTGCTTAATAAAATTCAGCTGGATTAATGCCACTTTTTTTATCTGAACGAGATACCGTCAGTCGGGAGCGCATGGATGACCCGCATTGTGACCCGGAAGAATTACAAAATACTTACCGGCAGTTTACTACCATTAATTCACTCATATCGCAATGGCACCGCATTTATAAAAAGGAGATTCGTCCGTATTTGCATCCCGAAACGCAGAACTCTTTGCTGGATGTAGGATTTGGCGGCGGCGACATCCCGATAAAAATTGCCTGCTGGGCCCAAAAAGATGGATTCGATTTACAAATAACGGCTATTGATCCGGATCCGCGGGCTTTCGATTTTGTGCAAAATCTGGAGCGGCCTCAAAATGTTGAATTTTTACAGTGCGATCTTCTTGATCTCGATCCTGAGAAAAAACGATATGATTTTGTCATTTCGAACCACCTGCTCCATCATCTCACCCAAAAAGAATTATTGGAGGTTCTTGCACGAGCAAAGAGGCTCAGCAAGAAAGTGGTGATTTTTAATGACATTCATCGAAGTGATTGGGCTTATATTCTGTTCAGCATTTTGGCGCGTCCTGTTTTTCGCAGCTCATTTATCACCGAGGATGGACTTACCTCCATCAAACGAAGTTATACTTTCGATGAATTGATCCATACTGTACCTAACGGTTGGCAGGCAGAATCTCTTTTTCCTTTTCGGTTATTATTAAAATATGATCATGAATGATCCATCGGCGACATACAAAGTTATAATTGTTGGCGGGGGTCCGGTGGGGTTATTTCTTGGTATTTGCCTGGAAAAGGCCGATATCTCGTGCCTGATTCTCGAAAAACGATCGGCACCCCGAAGCGGTTCGCGATCGCTGGGGATTCATCCTGTATCTCTGGAGCGATTTCAAAAATTAGCTATTGCAGACTCTTTTATAGACGAAGGTGTTAAAGTATTCCGCGGCCACGCTTTCTCAAACATCAAAAAATTAGGCACTCTTTCATTTGAATCTTGTCCTGCGCCTTTCAACTATATATTGACACTTCCTCAATCTGAAACAGAGACCATCTTAGAAGAAAAGATAATCGAGCTGAATCCTAATATCCTAAAAAGGGATGCGGAGGTGACAAGGATATCCCAAAAAGAAAAATGCGTAAAAATTTTTTACAACTACGATGGACAAGAACAGGCGATTACTGCTGATTACCTGGTAGGCTGTGATGGCAAGGACAGCTTCGTTCGAAGTGAGGCCGGTATTTCTTTCGATGGAGAAACATATCCGGATTCTTATATAATGGGCGA
>CAZYOD010000089.1:0-9126 GCA_964648635.1 uncultured Balneolaceae bacterium
TCCAGGTAGTCGTGCGTATCGTCCAGGCTCGCATTATCAACCGCAATTAGTTCCAGGGTTGAGGTGTCGCAGTGTTCGGAAATAGACAGCAGGCAGTGTTCCAATGCGGGCTTACCGTAAGTGGTAGTAGGAATAATTAAGCTGACATCAACCTCTTCCGTCTTGGCAGGTTCCGGTTGATTTTTTTTCTGCGATGATCGTTTTTTGGATCTGCTGACTTCGTGTTTCAGCTCGGAGGCTTCAACAAACCGGCGTTTCTTTTCCAGTATTTCGATCTTCAGATTTTGAGCTGCTGAATGTCCGGGCATATCCTCGAGTACCTTCTCAACCATTTCCAGGGCTGAGTTAAAACGACCGTCCTGTTTCATTTGTACTGCCTCATTGAGCAGGTCGTTTTCAAATGACCGGCGCGGCTTGGTGGATAATTCCTGAAGTTTTTCCAGGATAGAGGAGCGCGCTTCTCCGCCATATTCAGCTTTCCGGAGTAGTGTAAACAGCATTTCCTGCCGAATAGCAAAATCAGGTTCGGCGGCTTCAAAAAAACTGCTGGGGGCGTACCAAGGGTCATCGCTCTTTACAAATGAAACCTCTCCAAGGCGAACCGCCAATTCGAATCCCAAGTATTGCTTAAGATACGGATTGAAAAACTGCTGATGTGAAGAGAACGAGGCTAAATTCCAGACAAAAGAACCATCCGGAATCCAATTTTTCTGATGAATAAGCTTGTTCCACTGCTGATGGCCTGAGGGCAGATCTCTTTGCTGCAACAGAACAGCTCGAGATGAGTTGACAAGTCGTTCCAGCTGATGGCCCAGCGTTTCTTTATGAATATCAGAGATGGTTTCGGGGGCCCAGAAAAGTTGTCCGTTGCACTGCGACAAAACTTCATTCAGCGAATTTCCTCGTCCGGCAGCCTGTTCATGTGAAAAGTAAAAGGTGTGTTCATGCTGATAGTATTCCAGCACGGATTGAATTATCTCGTCGCTTCCGTCCGTAGAACCGTCATCAATAATAAATAGCTCGAAAGGAATTGCCGATAGGTCATAGAGCGAAGTGAGGGTGGATTCAATAACATCGCTGTGATCCTGAACAACTATTGCAACTGAAAGCAACGGCTTATATGGCATAAATTGGCGACCCGAGGTGTCTGTTAGTTCTTTAAATATACGAGGTGAGAGTAAAAGGCGAAAATTATTCCCTTAGAAAGCGTTAACGGAAAAACCGTTGCGATTGCCTAGTAAATAACACACCTTACTTATCGATTATCCCGAATAGCGTTGTAAAACACATTAAAAAGATCGGTATGGATGCTACACACAATCCTTTTCACTATTTTTATCTGCTCTGCTTGTTTTTTGTATGATTCAGAGATGTGCCGGTATCGCATCCGCAACTTCTAACGACAGGATCTATTCTAAAAGTTTTTGAAGGGTTCAAATGACTTATTTAGCAATAGAGGATATGTTTGAAGCATCAGACAAGGAGCGTGTGATCTATTATTTGAAGAAAAAAAGATATCATAAAAAATGACACCCAGCTCAAACTCACCCCTATCCGGTTCGGGGATGGACAAAAAAATTGAGAAAAAAACGTGGACGGTGAAACGGATTAGTTTGATAGCCGGGGTTTGCGTCCTTTTGGCACTGTTTATCTACAGTTTTGTTTTAATGGATACGCGGTCAAGCCTGAATGTTGATCGTGATAAACTCACCATCAGTACTGTTCAGCAGAATTCTTTTCAGGAGTTTACCCGCGAAAACGGAACCGTCCAGCCGATACAAACAATTTATCTGGACGCCATAGAAGGAGGAGTGGTCGAAGAAATATATCGCGAATCGGGAGCGATGGTCGAGAAGGGGGATACTATTTTAGTGCTCTCTAATTCTGACTTGCGGCTGAGCGTATTGCAGCAGACCTCGTCGATTTATGATCAAATAAACCAAACAAGAAATTCGCGCCTCAACATTGAGCAAAATACGCTTAGCCTTAAAGAGCGGTTAGCGAATGCGGAAAACCAGCTAGAGATAACAAAAGCGAATTATCAGCGTCAGAAGAAGCTTCGCGAGCAGGATTTGATTGCCGAGCAAAACTTTCTGGAAACGAAAGAAAATTATGAATATCAAAAGAAGCGATACGATTTGATCTACGAATCTTTTAAGCAGGATTCGATAAAGTCTACCCGGCAGCTTCAGCAGATCGACGAGTCGCTGGATCGCATGTGGAGAAATCTTGAGGCCGTGCAGGGGATTTTGGATCGCTTAGTGGTGACGGCGCCCATCTCGGGACAACTCTCCACCATTGAACTGAATCCCGGGCAATCGATGTCTTCGGGAGAGCGAATCGGACAGGTAGATATCTTGGATAATTATAAAGTTAGAATGGGGATTGATGAATACCATATCTCTCGAATTACAACAGGTTTGAGGGGGTCGGTCGATTTTAATGGCATGTCTCACGAGCTGGAAATCACTAAGGTGTATCCGGTAGTGGAAAATGGTCAGTTTCAGGTAGATATGGAGTTTGTCGGTGAGGCTCCGTCGGGATTGAGACGAGGCCAGACATTACGCATCCGTCTTGAGTTGGGTGACTCTACACAAGCACTGTTGGTGCCAAGGGGAGGATTTTATCAGACGACCGGCGGTAACTGGATTTATCGCCTTACGGAAGATGGTGACCAAGCTGTCAAACAGTCCGTGCGGCTGGGGCGTGGAAACCCCGAATATTTTGAAATAGTTTCAGGATTGGAGGCTGGGGCGCGGGTAATAACTTCGGGTTATGATACCTTTGGCGATAAAGAAGTTTTGAATTTGGAGTAACCACTAAATCACGAAGAACACTAAGTATTATAATGTTCAAGTGGGTAAAAATAATCACATAAGGGATAATTATGATTAAAACGAGAAACCTAAAAAAAATATATACTACCGAAGAAATTGAAACAACGGCCCTGAGTAATGTTAATCTGGAAATATCGCAGGGAGATTTTTGTGCTATTATGGGTCCATCGGGATGTGGAAAATCAACACTACTCAATATTTTGGGGCTGCTTGATAATCCCACCGATGGGGAGTACTATTTTTTCGGTAATGAAATTTCCGATAAATCAGAACGCGAACGGGCCAAGTTGCGAAAAGGTAATATCGGTTTCGTATTTCAGAGTTTTAATTTGATTGACGAACTTACGGTTTTCGAAAATGTAGAGCTCCCACTGTTGTATTTGGGGATGCCGGCGGATGAGCGACAAGAAAAAGCTGAGGCGGCGCTGGAGCGAATGAGTATGATGCATCGTCGGAATCATTTTCCTCAGCAGCTTTCCGGCGGACAGCAGCAGCGGGTGGCTATTGCCCGGGCAGTGGTAGCTGATGCTAAATTGATATTGGCCGATGAGCCTACCGGTAATCTCGATTCCGATCACGGTGATGAGGTGATGAAATTGTTGGCAGAACTCAACGAACAGGGGACTACTATTGTGATGGTAACTCACTCACCTCACGATGCGGGCTATGCCCAACGAGTAATTAATCTGTTTGATGGGCAACTGGTGACAGAAGGGATACAGGAAGAATTTCACGTTTAAATTTATTGAACAACCGGATATTTGTTTTCTTCGGGTCTGTATTCCCTTGGGGTTAGATCTGCTAAACGCTGGAATGCAAAGTATCCGAACTGTGTAGCACCATAGGGTTCAATTATTTCCCCGGTGGGGTCAATGGTAACAGGTCTTTCATTTAATTCCAGATAAGATGTTTGAACGCTGTTAGGACCCCGCTGTAAATCCCGTGCCCACCGTACATACCGCCTTTCCTCTTTTTCTTGTGTGTATACTATTTGCAACCGCCCAAGAAAACTCAAGTGATAGAGATAACTTAGATCGCTTTCTTTGATAAGCCGCCGGGCTTTAACCCTGAACCGATTGCGCGGTGAATATCCGTAAATATCCTGCATGAGTCGATGTACAATAAACCCCTCCTCCTTTAGGTGGTCGTTAAGCAAAGCAAGTATAAAATGACGCAAAGATCCATAGAAGGCATTCCTTCTGTTTTGTTCCCAATAGGTAGATTGTAGTGAATCGGCTGGAACCATTTCGGCAAATAACGGATTACCGTCCCACTTGGTTACGCTTCCCGAATGTTCAAACTCGTCAAGATAGTAGGTTATATGATAGCCCAGTGCTCGGTTTTCTATCTGTAACGGAGCCAGTGCCTCAGCTCTAAAACGTCCCCACCATCGGGTTTCGAACCGCAATACTTCCGGATTCAGAATTTTTACCGAGTCAGCGGTTTCAGACATGCCGAGAAAAAGTTCGGTGAAATGCCGTAGACGCTTCTGCCATTTTTTATCTAAATTCCCAACATAGATTTCGGGAAGTTCATAGATAACTGGATTCAGCTTAAAGTTAATTTTCTTCTTTTGTCCAGGGGCAAATATGATTTCATCAAATACTCTTTCGTATCCTATGATGGAAATAACAAGTTGATATCCGCCGGGCGGGATTTTCCGGAGACGATAGTGCCCTTTTGAATTTGTAGCAGCCCCTATTTTAGTCCCGGATAAAAATATATGTGCCCCCTGTAATGGTTTTCCTGTTTCGGCGTCAATTATCCTTCCTGTTGCTGTAGATTGGGCATGCAACATTTGTATGTTTCCCAGGAGCAAACCAAAAATCAAGAGAATTGTTTTTAAAGCATGCATTGCACAATCTCCAAGAGCAATAAATATGGATCAGGAGAACCTTATATTATAATGTAATGCTGCTGGAGACATTTTTCATAAAATAAATAGAAAGCTTCCAGGGTTTTTAGGGTAAACCCAACTGAAATGAGATAAAATATCGGTTTTATGCGAGATCAAATACCTGCAAAATTTCTCTTTGCCCTTGTTTTGTATGGCATATTTTATTCTGTTAACGCCCAGGCAAAAACCGCTGTTTCTGCTGATACTTTATCATTTCGAAGTATTCATAACCAGGCATCAACAACAATAAATTCGCTTACCAGCTTACTTATCCAGCAAAATGGGGATTTATTGACCGAACGTTATTTTAACGGGATGCAAAAAGGGGAGGCCACAAACATTAAATCGGCCTCAAAAAGCATTATTTCACTGTTGGTGGGAATCGCAGTGGATAATGAATTTATAGAAGATATAAATCAGCCGATCAAGCCTTACTTTACTGATTATTTTGCCGCTAATCCTGATTCCGTCAAAGAAAATATCACGATTAAAAATTTACTCACCATGCAGTCGGGACTCGAAACCACCAGCTTTCACAATTACGGTCGCTGGGTTATCAGTGATGACTGGGTGAAGTTTGCTTTAGATCAGCCGATAGAAAAACAGCCGGGCAGTGATATGGTGTATAGTAGCGGAACCTCTCATCTGTTATCGGCGATCATCACAAAGTCCACGGGTATGAGTACTAAAGCCTTTGCAGAAAAATATCTGTTCCGACCAATGGGAATTATAACCGGCGGATGGGATCGCGGTCCGCAAGGGTATTATATGGGTGGTAATAATATGGCTCTAAAGCCGACTGATATGATAAAGATTGGCCAAATGGTGCTGAATGGCGGTGTTTATCAGGGAGAACAAATTGTTTCTGCTGATTGGCTGGAACAATCTTTCCAAACTTATACCCGGAGCAATTTTAATCCCTATAACTACGGATACATGTGGTGGAAAAAACAGGTGGGCGGACATCAGGTTCATTTTGCCTGGGGATTTGGCGGACAATATATATTTATGATTCCTTCCCTTGATGCCGTAATCGTGATGACGGGATCACTTGGAAATGCCGATCAATCGCGTTCTTATAAAGAGCCCGTTTTTAGATTATTGCGAGAACATATCATACCTCTTCTGAGCGACGCTGTTGATATTTAGATTAGATTGTTTTAATAAACAGTTATTAATGTAACAATAGGGTCGTTCTTTACTCTTTTCTTCTTGTCAAGAAGTAAAATTGAGTGGCATAATAGGGTTTCACAACTATGGTTAAAAATTATTTAAAAATTGCGCTACGAAATTTAAAAAAGCGCAAAGGCTTTGCATTTATCAACATATTTGGACTGGCAATTGGAATTGCTTGTTGTCTTTTAATTGCGATCTACGTTTCTAATGAACTCAAATATGATCAGTTTCATGAGAAAGCCGATCGTATCTACCGGGTCACTCAAAAAACGGTAACATCAGCCAAAGAAGAGCACGGGGCCTCAACCCCTTTCCCGGTGGCACCCACCCTGCAAAGTGATTATCCCGGGCAGATAGCTCATACCGTTCGCTTTTTTGATATGCAGGAAGAAATTCGAACGATTATAAATACACAAACCAATGAATCGTTTCGTGTAGATGATTTTTACATGGTTGATTCCACGTTTTTTGATGTCTTTTCTGTGGACTTGATGCGGGGAAACCCGGAAACTGCACTGGATGACCCGATGTCGATCGTGATAACCAAGGAGCAGGCCCGCCGCTTTTTTGGGGATGAAAACCCCATCGGCAAGCAGTTGACATTTAAGGGGGTGGAAGAATTTACGGTGACCGGTGTGATGAAAAAGCTGCCGCCGACATCTCATTTCCAGATTGATATGCTGGCGTCGTTCAACAGCTTGCCCGAGCTGTATGGTACCCGAGCATTTATGGATCGCTGGTACTGGAATCCTTGCTGGACCTACGTGTTGCTGGAGGAAAATGTCTCTCCCGAAGAACTGGAACAACAGTTTCCCGATTTTGTGGCAAAAAACTACGCCAACCGCCAGGAAGGTGAAACGCTATCGCTGAGCTTGCAGGCACTGACGGATATTCACTTGTACTCGAACCTGGATGAAGAAATGGAGCCAAACGGCTCTATTTTTTATGTCTATCTGTTTTCTGTCGTGGCCGTTCTGATACTGGTTATTGCCTGTATCAATTTTATGAACCTGAGTACCGCCCGATCTGCCGATCGAGCGCGTGAAGTGGGGATGAGAAAAGTAATGGGGGCAAACCGCCGACAACTTTTTGTGCAGTTTATGGGCGAATCTTTTTTGATGACATTCTTGGGGTTTTCATCTGCCTTGGGATTGGTGTATTTGGTTCTGCCGTGGTTTAGTGATTTTGTAGGTAAAACGCTGGATTTTGGCTTTTTTGGTACCGGATTTATGATTCTGGCCCTATTAGGACTGTTTTTGCTAGTCACTTTACTTGCGGGGATATACCCTGCTGTTTATCTCTCGAGATTTAATCCCACAACCATTATGCACGGTGCAAAAGGAACGGCAAGTGGAGGGGGCAGCCCCCTGCTGCGCAAAGGGCTAGTGGTTTTTCAATTCGCCCTGTCCGTCATACTTATCATCGGTACTATCATCGTTTATTTGCAGCTGCAGCATATGCAAAATAAAAATCTGGGATTTGATCAGGAGCGCGTTGTGGTGATGCCGATTACCCAAACACTTATCGCATGGGAGTTTGATCAGTTTAAAGAAAAGGCTCTCTCCAGTCCTAATATTCAAGAAGTAACGGGTACCAGCAAGATATTGGGATCCGACAAACAGTATTTTTCCAAGTATTCGGCCGCGGGAATGCCGGATAGTCCGCCTACAAACATGTCATTAGATGTAAAACATGATTTTATTGATACTTACAACGTTGAATTGTTAGCCGGTCGCAACTTTTCACGTGATCATTCCAGGGATGCAGATGAGTCAATTCTTATCAACGAATCGATGCTAAAGCAGCTGGATGTAGAAACGCCGCAAGAAGCGTTGGGCAAAACGTTTTACTTTACTAAGGCTGATGACGAACGTGTTTTATACCGGGTAATTGGGGTTGTTGAGGATTTCAATTACACCTCCATTAAAAAAGAAATTTCCCCACTTATCATTAACCTGATTATGGGTGAGCGTCCCACCGTAGCCAATATCGAATTTGCTGCAGTGCGTCTGGCACCGGGCAGCATACGAGCAGGGATATCTGATCTGCAGGAAGTGTGGAAAGAGGTTAACCATATCGATCCGTTTACTTATTTCTTTCAGGACGAGAAATTGCAGGAAATCTATGCCTCCGAAACCAAAATGAGCAGTATCGCGGGAGTGTTTGCGTTGCTGTGTATTTTTGTGGCCTGCCTTGGCCTTTTTGGATTGGCATCCTTTACTGCATCCAAAAGAACTAAAGAGATCGGCATCCGAAAAACACTGGGAGCTACAGTGCCCAATATCGTGAAGCTACTTTCGAAAGACTACCTCAAGCTCGTAACTGTGGCGAACATTATTGCCTGGCCGGTAATTTACTATCTGTCGGTGCAGTGGCTGCAAAATTTCCCGTATCGCATTACGATGGGCTGGAATCTGGCGGGGGTTTTTCTTGTCGCCGGGCTCGGAACTTTGCTCATTTGTCTGTTTACGGTCAGTTACCAGTCGGTACGTGCTGCATTAATAAATCCGGTTGATAGTATCCAGCAAGAATAAGATTCTGAAATAATGCCTAAAAAATCTTATTTACTGTTTGGGATTTGTATATCACTCTGATGCAAGCCTGACCTGGTATTCGGTTCAGCATGACATGTAAGAGTTCTCAAAGTCACCACTGATAATTCCAACAGATAAGATTTTAGGATGAAAAATTTTCTTTGTGTCTTTATCGCTGCCCTACTGTTTTTGGGATGCGAAACCGAAGCCGAACAACCTTCCATTAAGTATGATGTTCACTTCCCCAATGCCGAACATAACGAGGCCGAGATAACCCTGACTTTAGAAAACCTTTTGCCGGCCCCCAGAACTATTTCGATGAGTCGTACCTCACCCGGACGATATGCCCTTCATGAGTTTTCAAAAAATGTATATAACGTAACGGCCGTAAATAGCGACGGTGACACGCTTGAAATAACGCGCCCCGATCTGCATGGGTGGACTGTATCGGGACATGACGGCACCATCAAGTTTAGCTATACGCTGTTCGGACGCCATGCCGACGGCACCTACACCGGCATTAATGAGCAGCACGCTCACATGAATATGCCCGCTACTTTTGCTTGGATTCGGGATCTGCCCAATACCAAGGTCAAAGTGCAGTTTCATCCACCGGAAGACGCTAACTGGAAAGTTGCCACTCAGCTTAAAGCAACTGATCATCCCTATACCTTTACAGCTC
>CAZYOD010000090.1:0-8993 GCA_964648635.1 uncultured Balneolaceae bacterium
TAATTAAGGGCATAGAGCAGTTACGCTGGTTTTATCAAAAAATTTATTCGGTTGATTCTTCTTCGTCGGCTTCTCCTTCGCCCTCTTCGGCTTCTTCTTCGCCTTCTGGAACTTCGCCCTCTTCAAGTGCTTCTTCGCCTTCTTCGAGTTCTGCTTCGCTCGGTTCTTCGGTAATGAGTGAAGAAGTAAGCAGAGCTTCGGATTTTGGAGGACGGATAGTGACCAGAGTTCGGCTGAGATCGTCCAAAGGAATAATACCTTCCAGTTCAAGGTCTCGCACGTGCAAAGAGTCGCCGATTTTAAGATCGCTGACATCCACTGTGTAAGCTCCGGGGATAAGATCAGGGGTAACGCGGATGCGCAGAATATGCATCGGTTGGAAAATACGCCCGCCGCCTTCAGTAACACCGGTAGGTGTTCCTTCGAGTCGGATGGGTACACTCAATGTCACTTTGCGATCCTCGGCCAAGGCGTAAAAATCAACATGAACCGGACGATCTGTCAGCGGGTGAAATTCAATATCCTTAAGCAGGGTTCTGTGGTTTTCGCCGTCAATTTTGAGCTCGAGAATCTGGCGTGTACTTTCAGCCAAAATTTTCTCCAGCTCAAGTTCATCCACCGAAAAGTGAATATTTTCGTCAACTTCGGGCCCGTATATTACAGCCGGAACACGCATAGCATCGCGCAGAGCATCGGCGGCTTTACGGCCTGTTTCTCTTTTCTTTCCTTCTAGTTCTACTACTTCTGGAGTAATCATAATTCGTAAACCATTAATTTAATCGTCAAAAAGTGCACTTATTGTATCGTTGGTGTGGATACGCTGTATTGCTTCTGCAAAAATACCTGCTACGCTCAACACCTTAATTTTGCTCGAAGGTTTGCGCAGCGGAACAGTATCTGTCACCAACAACTGATCAATAGGTGAATCCTCAATTCGCTGGTACGCAGGACCTGATAAAATCGGATGCGTACATGTTGCTGTTATACTTAATGCTCCGCGGTCTTTCAGTGCGGATGCCGCATTTGTAAGTGTGCCGGCTGTATCGATAAGATCGTCAACTATCAGCACATTTTTTCCTTCTACTTCGCCGACAAGATTCATTACTTCGGCAACATTCTGTTTTGGGCGACGCTTGTCAATAAAAGCAAGCCGGGCTCCCAGGCGTTTGGCATACGATCGGGCCATTTTTAAGCTGCCCACATCGGGTGCAACTACCACCAGGTTTTCTATCGGATGGTCGCTGAAGTAATCAATAAATAACCGACTGGCATATAAATGATCCATCGGTATGTCGAAAAATCCCTGGATTTGTGCTGCATGCAAATCCATCGTCAAAATGCGATCAGCACCAGCCTCAGTTAACAAATTTGCAATTAGCTTTGATGCAATTGAAACCCGCGGCTGATCTTTCCGGTCCTGCCGGGCGTATCCAAAATAGGGTATTACTGCTGTCACCCTTTTGGCTGATGCCCGTTTGGCAGCATCCAGTAATAAAAGGAGCTCCATGATGTTATCTCCGGGCGGTGTTGTCGACTGAACGACAAAAACATCTTCGCCCCGGATGCTTTGTTCATACTTTACATAGAGCTCACCATCCGAAAACGGCTTAATGGTTACCTCCCCAAGCGAAGTCCCGTATTTTTCAGCAATAGCTCGTGAAAGAGCAAGATTGCTGCGTCCGGCAAATATGGCTAAGGGGGTATCCAACGAAGCAGGTTTTTATTTGAAATAAAAGAAAAGGATGGCTTTGCAGTCATCCTTAATATTTGTTGCCCGGGGAGGATTCGAACCCCCACTGACTGGACCAAAACCAGCTGTCCTGCCATTAGACGACCGGGCATCAGTGCCTTTTTAAACAGATGCAGATGATATGAATTTACTGATTGCTAATCAAGGATAAATTGCACTTTTAAATACTTCACACTCTTGGCAATTGCGGGGGCGGCAATACGATCGCAACTGGTAAATTGAACCCAGTTTTTTATTGTAAATAGAGGCTGGAATTTCGGTATTGGAGAACTGTTTTAGCAGTGATGGTGGGATAGGAGCCTTGTGTGCTTGCCACAGGCGCCAACTTTGGCTTTTGAGTTTCTCGGAAAAAAATAAATTTCCCAGTGAATACATGGCGGGTAGAAATACGGTTCCAAATAAGATTGATGCACGCTCGTGGCCGAGCGAAGGTTTGGTAGAAACGGATGCCGTTAAGTCTTGCCATAGGTTGGAGAAATCATTTTGTATCCATTGTGCGAATGGGAGCTCAATAATGTGCCACAGCATATCAGCCCCCTGTAAAATTCGGGCTCGGGGATGATTGCCTGGACGGCATCCTTTGTGCTTCCAACTTAATTGTGAGCTATATTCTTTGTCTATTCGTGATAGCTCGAGTGCTTTTTGGCGAAGTTGTTCAGGCGAATTTATGTTGGCTAATTCAGTGAAAAGCTTGGTCGCCAGCCTCTGCATAGGAGCCCGGTTGTGTGAGATCCCCAATCCGTCAAAAAGTGCAATCACAAGCATTTTGGTCCAAGCCTTGGAAGGGACAAGCGAAGGATCGTAGAACTCCAGCAGATCATTTACTTTTTGCTCGAAATACTCTTTATGTGCTTTGTCCAGCTGGTTGGCAAATGCCTCTTCGGAGATAAAAGAAAGCTGACCGGCGCATGGCAGTTTAACTTGGCTGTGGTATTGATCCAGAAATTTCTGGAGCGGTTCTGATAAACAGGAAGAAAGGCACAGGGTAGGAATAGTGGTTTCGTCTTCTCGAATACTTTGCCGGTTGGTTTCTTCAAACACAACATGCAAAATTACGTTGTTAAAATTGGGATCCTTATGATGGTCATGTGCTTTCCAGTCCCTCAGGTTCCAATGGATTTCTACATCTCCGTACCACCGCAGGGAACCGATAAAAATTTCGGCTCCTTGAAAATCCGGACCGTCCGATTTGTTGAGCTGGCCGGGGTTGTACAGCTGAACAGAATCACCGCCGGTAGTTTGCAGCTGTTGTAGGTCAAAATAGCAGTGTTCCCAAATCCAGTGGAGAAGTTTTTCGTGGTATGGATGCGAGCTACTCACCGGGAAATATTTCACTCTTGCTCAGGTGGATATCCTCAGTAGCTTCAAAAAGGTTAGGTACATTTTTTTTGATCCCTTGCTGTAGATTTTTCCGAATTTTATCGAGCTTTGAATTGCTGATGCGCCGTACGTTTTGGTGTTGTATGTCTGCCCAATCAACCAGCCCTGTTGCATGATCCGAAACCCATGCGCGATATTGTGATCCTTTTTTGGGAGCCAGCAGTAAGCCGGTGGCTAGGCCTCCCAGAAATGTGGTGGCAGCAAGTATAATATTTGTTCTTTGTGTCATAATTTGTCTCCCTTAAATATTTATATTTTTATGCGTGGTAATTTAATAATGTTTTACCTGTTATTAATGTACAAACCCTGCAATTTATTTTAAATTATTTGCCAATTTATTTGAAATAGTTAATAAACAATATTTATGGTCGCAGATGCAGATTTAACATTGATGAACAGTGCCCGTGTTTCGCGATCACTTAGGCGAATGGCACATGAAATTGTGGAACAGAATACCGAAGATAAAGCGGTATTATTATTTGGAATTGATACCAGGGGATATGCGGTAGCAAACTTTTTAGCTGATACTCTTAGCTCAATGCTGGATGAGGTTACTTCTATTCGACTGCCGCGAGAAGAGAAAGACGGACAGGCATTTAAGCAAGCAGATACCCCAGAATTTGATAACCCGTTTATAGTGGTGGTTGACGATGTAATATTTTCAGGACAAACAATGTTTAATGCACTAAAAAAGATCTCGGAGCGAATTCAACCTGATGAAATACATACGGCAGTACTGGTCGACTGAGGCCACCGAAAGTTCCCGGTGCAGGCTGAGTTTTGTGGGATGGAGCTGCCAACGAAACTAAATGAACATGTTTCGGTAGTTGTTGATGACGGCGAAATCCAGCAGGTACTTCTTGCAAATTCATAAAAATTAGAAAATTTTAATAAAGTTACTTTAATAGTTATTTTTAGCAGCCAATTGTTGCTAATAGTTAGCTCTCTATGAACAAATATTTGTTGACGGCTTTTCTTCTTTTCGGCTTTTTCGGTATATCTTTATCATCAGTAATGGCTCAGGAAGCAATTGAAATAAGCAGGCTTCTTGAAAGTGATAGTGATATCTCTGTCCGGGAGATGTCGCGCATAAATAGTAAAGTTTCTGTATCCGATACGCTTGAAGGTTGGCAGGTTGAGTGGTTCGGTCGTCTGAATGGAGCTCAGGCTTCTTACAATAACTGGAGCCAGGGTGGGGTAAACACCATCAGTGTTACAGGATCTACGGTATTAAATGCGAAATATCGAAAAAATAAGTTTGCCTATGCTTTGGCAACCAATTTAAAGTATGGCCAGGCCAGGTTGGAAGGAGAGGGAATGCGAAAAACGAATGATAAAATCGCAGTTAATAATAAGATCAGTTACTTATTTGCCAATGAAAATTGGAGTGCTTTCGGGAATATAAATTTTAGCACCCAGTTTTATAAAGGCTATGACTATAATGTGGAGGATGGTGAAGATCCCATCTTGATATCAAGGTTCCTTACGCCGGCTTATTTTACACAAATTGCCGGTATTGCATATAATCCGACCGACTATTTTACTGCAGAAGCGGGTTTGGCGATGAAACAGACAATTGTTGCGGATACCACTCTTTCGACGCGCTACGGACTTGATCCGGGAGAAAAGTATCGGTTTGAGCCGGGTTATTCGTTAGCCCTAAGTTTTGAAAAAGAAGTATTTTCCAGCGTCCGGTTAAACAGCAGTTTAGAAACGTTTACAAACCTGCAGCGACATGTTGATAATACGGATGTGAGTTTTTCAAACGAGCTGATCGGTGAAATCAACGATTTTATGAATATGTCGATGCAATTTATCATGCTCTATGACAGCGACTATTCAAGGGAGGTGCAAATTAAACAGGTCCTTTCCGCGGGTGTTTCGGTGGATATTCTTTAATTGATATTATAATGCCTTGGATAAGTATTAATAAAAAAGGTCCCATCTAGCGGGACCTTTTTTATTTTGGATGTAACTTTGATTCCCTATTCCACATCAAACTCAATGCCCTGAGCAAGCGGCATTTCATCACTCCAGTTGATGGTATTGGTCTGACGACGCATATAAGCTTTCCACGCATCGGATCCTGACTCACGGCCGCCGCCGGTTTCTTTTTCACCGCCAAACGCGCCACCGATTTCAGCACCGCTGGTACCCACATTAATATTTGCAATACCGCAATCCGATCCGCGGGCACTTAGAAATTTTTCCGCTTCTCGCATGTTCAGTGTAAACATTGAGGAGCTGAGTCCTTGTTTTACGCCGTTGTGTTTAGCGATCGCTTCATTAAGGTTGCTGTACTTAATCAAATACAGGATTGGTGCAAAGGTTTCTTCCTGTACGATATCGAATTCGTTTTCGGCCGTTACAATAGCCGGACGAACATACTGCCCGCCGTCCAGTTTTTTTATCTCAGTTCTTTCACCGCCGTACAAAAGTTCACCGCCGGCATTCTGTACCTCTTCGAGTGCCTGCTGCATGCTTTCGGCGGCATCTTCATCTACCAGAGGGCCGACAAGGGTGTCTTCATCAAGTGGATTGCCGATGTTGACATCTTTATAGACTTCTATCAATCGATCTTTCAGTTCCTCAAAAACGTCTTCGTGGACGATCAGTCGACGGGTAGAAGTACAGCGCTGGCCACAGGTGCCGACAGAACCAAAAACAGTAGCACGGGCGGCCATTTCAAGATCCGCATTTTCAGTGACGATAATTGCGTTGTTGCCGCCGAGCTCCAAAATGGTTTTGCCTAATCGAGCCCCGACCGTTTTCGCTACCTCTTTACCCATACGGGTGGAACCCGTAGCAGAAATAAGCGGGATACGCTCATCGTTTGTCATCCATTCGCCGACTTCACGACCGCCGGTAACGAGGTTGAAAATACCTTCCGGCAGATCGTTTTTCTTGAGCACTTTGGCAATAATATTTTGCACCGCAATTCCGCACAAAGGTGTTTTTTCAGATCCTTTCCAGATCATCACGTTTCCGCAAATGGCTGCAATCATTGCATTCCAGCTATATACGGCAACAGGAAAGTTAAAGGCCGAAATGATTCCGGTAATCCCCAGCGGATGCCATTGTTCATACATGCGATGTTCGGGACGTTCAGACTGCATCGTTTTTCCATACAGCATTCGGGATTGTCCCACAGCAAAGTCACAGATATCGATCATCTCCTGCACTTCGCCAAGTCCTTCCTGGTATATCTTGCCCATTTCGTAAGTCACCAGTCGACCGAGGTCTTCTTTATGTTTGCGAAGCTCCAGCCCGATTTGCCGTACAATTTCGCCGCGCTTGGGAGCAGGAACCATTCGCCACTCTTCAAAAGCTTGTTGGGCCTTTTCCACAACTTTATCATAATCCTCGCGGGTTGTCACCGTGGTGTCGGCAATCTGGGAGCCGTCGATGGGGGTACTGCTGGAAATTGTTTCTTTTCCCTCTGTTCCCAAAAATTTTTGACCGGTACTGGTACCGAGGTTGGTGCCTTCAATGCCTAGCTTCTTAAGAAAATCCATAAAAATTGGTTCGTTGATTCGTTAAATTTCGAGTCCTAAAATACGTATTGTTCGTGAGTATTCGAATAGTCTCCTTTAGCGGATGAAAAATAAATAATAGACAACAAAAGATACCAACTGTATGAACCTTCCCTCGGTTTCCAACCGAAACCTTACTCTTCTCCGAAAACTTAACCGGAAAAAATACAGGCAGAAGGAACAGCTTTTTCTGCTTGAAGGCGCACGAGCGGTGGGCCAGGTGGTGGAAAACAAATCTGTTCAAGTAAAGGCTCTTTTTTTTGATGAATCCCGTCAATACTGGTTGCAAAATAACTGGCAAGAGACTGCCCAAAAAATAGATGCGTTTACACTGCCGGCTGATCAATTTGCTGAAATTTCGGATACGGATACCCCGCAGGGTGTGCTTGCCATGTGCCGGATGCCGGAGGAAATATCCCCGGAAAAATTAAAATTGCAGTCCGGTATTATCGTCGCCCTTGATGGGCTTCAGGATCCGGGGAATGCGGGGACTATTATTCGAACTGCTTCGTGGTTTGGTGCCACCGGGATTTTATCGGGAAAAGGCACAGTTGATCTGTTTCATCCGAAGGTAGTGCGCGGTACGGCAGGGGCGACGGGCGTTGTTCCGGTTATCAATGGAGAGCTTAATGATTTGCTTCCTGTTTTTGAGTCAGCCGGCTGGCCGGTTTTCTTATTGGATGCCGGAGCTGATGCAGTAGCTTTGTCGGAGGTTCCATCCATCAGCAAAGGGGTCATTGTTGTAGGAAATGAAGCGCATGGCTGCGATCGGGAATTATTTGCTGAAGACCGACAGATAGTCCGGATTTCGCCTCCCGACAATCAAACAGGAGTCGAAAGCCTCAATGCGGCAGTGGCGACTTCAATCGCGCTGTATGATCTGTCAAGCAAGCTGAAGTAAAAGAAGAAAGGATTTCTTATTTCATCTAATTTGAAGATTATGTCATCTCGACCAAGGGGGAGAGATCTTTGTGCTTTAGAAAAAAAAATAGGTGACAGTGGCTAATCCATATTTTGTGCTGCAATCCATCCGGTGGTCCAGGCCGACTGAAAATTATACCCGCCGGTTACGCCATCGATATTGAGCACTTCTCCCGCAAAATAAATACCCGGACATTTTTTACTCTCCATCGTGCCCATATTCACCTCATCAAGCGGAATACCGCCGCTGGTTACAAACTCCTCTTTATAAGTTGTTTTCCCCTGGATTTCGTAGCTGGCCGAAGTCAACTGCCGGGTCAGATTGTGGATCTCCTCATTGGATAGCTCTGCCCAGCGTGTGTCGGATGCAATATCAGCAAGCTCAAGAAATCGCACCCAAAGCCGATTGGGAAGTGAAAACTGATCTTGTTTAGCAACAGTTTTGCGTGCATTCTCATCCCGCAGCTTTTTAAGTTGCTCACGAACCTGCTGATCATTCTCGGGATGAAGCCAATTTACGCGGATTGTAAAACGATAATTTTCTTTGGCTAAATATCGTGCGGCCCAAGCTGACGTTTTGAGCACTGCCGGTGCGCTTAATCCCCAGTGTGTAATGAGAATGGGACCGGTATGCTCAAAGGAGGTATCTTTGATACGGACTGAGCAGTTTTTAACAGAGATACCCGCCAGGTCGCTGAATATTTCATCCTTAAAATTAAAGGTGAAGAGCGAAGGTACCGGTTCGATGACAGAATGGCCGAGATCCTCAAGCCACTGGTAGGTGCTTCGCCGATTTGATCCTCCTGTAGCAATGATAACGGCGTCAAAAGTCTGAGACTTTTCTCCGCGGATAGAAAGCTCAAATTGTCCATTTTTCAGCTTTTTGATGGCCTCTACGCGCGTTTTGGTTCGCACAACTGCATTATATTTCCGGGCCTCTTGTTTAAGACAGTTGATGATGGTGGCAGAGTCGTCGGTTACGGGAAACATGCGTCCGTCGCTTTCGGTTTTGAGCTCAATGCCGCGATCCTGAAACCAGTTTACCGTATCCTCTGCCTGAAACTGCTCAAAAGCCCAACGGAGTTCACGCCCGCCCCGGGGATAGGCCTTGGACAGTACTTCCGGATCGAAACAGTGATGGGTAACATTGCAACGTCCGCCGCCGGAAATGCGAACTTTGGACATCACTTCCCGGCTTTTCTCAAAAATCGTAACGTTTGCATTCGGGAGAAGACGCGCGGTATTAACACCGGCAAAAAATCCCGCAGCGCCGCCGCCTATTACGGCAATATCTCTGGATGTTGCCATTTGTCTACAGGTGAATAGATTCTGAAGTGATCGCCTGATCCCAGAAAACATCGGCGTGGGCGTCAAAATCTGCGGTAGAGTCGGTAGTTAAAAAACGACGA
>CAZYOD010000091.1:0-8947 GCA_964648635.1 uncultured Balneolaceae bacterium
TCTATTTCTTAGTCTGTCCATTCTCTTAACAGCTTTTCCGCTTAACAGCCAATCGCAATCGCTGAAATCCGAGTCTTCCGACGAAATAGGCAAAGGTGCAGTTAACGATTTTGGGGATATAAATGCACCTTCTTTGGGGCTTAGCGATACTACCCAGAATGACCTCAATCCCCATTTGCCGGAACCTAACAGCGTAATGTTTAAATCGATGATTGTCCCGGGCTGGGGACAAATTGTTAATAAACAAGCTTGGAAAGTTCCGGTCATCTATGGTATCCTGGGAGGGTTGGGATATTATAGTTCGCACCTAACCAAGAGGTATCACGATTATCGGGCGGCTTACTATAATTTAAACCCTGATACTCCCGATGATTTGCGTTTTGGAGAAACCCCTTCGTATATCCCCGAAAGCGCAAATCTTCAACAGGTAAGAAGTCTTCGAAATCAGTTTAGAAACAATAGGGATTTAGTTTATATCGGTATTGTGGTAGCTTACGGTCTTAATATTGTTGACGCTTATGTATTTGCCCACATGCGTTCGTTTGACGTGTCTGAGGATTTAAGTATGCGTCCGCGCTTGCACCCAAGTGTTTTAGCTCAGTCAACCCCCGGCGTTACACTATCAATTGATTTAATCTCAAAGTAGCATGAAAATGAATTCCCACGATAAGGAAAACAATAAATTACAAGTACCCGATAATTTTAGTGATAGTCACGAGAGCGATGTTTGGAGTATCTTTAAAATTATGGGCGAATTTGTCGATGGCTATGACAAACTGTTCAAAATTGGTCCTTGTGTATCCATTTTTGGGTCAGCACGTACTGAACAGGGAGCCGATTATTACGAAATGGCACGCAATACAGCAAAAAAAGTCACAGAGCAGGGATTTGGCGTGATAACCGGAGGGGGGCCCGGTATTATGGAAGCGGCTAACAAAGGTGCCCAGGAGGGAGGCGGCAAATCCGTTGGATTGGGCATTACTCTGCCTCACGAGCAAGGATTAAATCCGTATGTTGACAATGATTATGTGATCAATTTCCATTACTTTTTTGCGCGTAAAGTCATGTTCGTAAAATATGCGCAAGGGTTTATTGTATTTCCGGGCGGATTTGGCACGCTGGATGAGTTTTTTGAAGCAATGACCTTAATCCAAACAAAAAAGATAAATGCTTTTCCGCTTGTTCTGATCGGTAAAGAGTATTGGGGGGGATTGGTTGACTGGATTGAGGATACAATGCTTAGTCAAGGAACTATTTCAGAGGAAGATTTAAACCTTTTCCATTTAACTGACGATGTTGATGAGGCGGTCGAAATTATCTGTGAATTTTATCAGAAACATTCGTTGAGTCCTAACTTTTAAGTAGAAGTAAAAATGCCAAAAATTTCGAAACAAAAACCTAAAAAGCACCTTAAATAATAAATATGACAATAATTAAAGCCCAAATTAGTTTAACTTTTAAATAAATTATTTAATTCATTACATTTGGTTCTTTAAAAACTCAACCATAAACCGAACGAACAATGAAGTTGTTAAAATCAAGCTTAGCTGTACTTTTATTTAGTTTTCTTGCAGGGGTAGCTAATGAAGTGGTTGCTCAGGATAGAGGCGATGCGGTACAAACTTATAACAAAGCCCGTGAAATGGTCCAGCAAGAAAAATACGAGCAAGCTATAAACTTGTATAATCAGGCGATAAATATCTCGGAAAAACTCGGAGAAGAAGGAAAGGATATTGTTGAACGTGCTCGCAAGCGAATGCCTGAAGTGTATTATCAAATGGCGCTGCAAAGCTATCGTCAATTTCAGAAAGATCAGACTGTTGAGAATCTGGATGCTACGATACAAGGCTTTGAACAAACAAAAGATGCCGGCGAAGAATACGGTAATAGCCAGATTGCCGAAAAAGCAGAAGGTTTGATTACACAATTCCTTTATAGCAAAGCAATCTTGCAGTACAAACAGCAAAATTTTGAAGCTTCTTTGGCAACACTTGACGAGGTAATCGAACGGAATCCCAATTATGCTAAAGCTTATTATCAGAAGGGAATTGTTGTAAAAAATATGGATTCTAAAAATCTGGAAGAAACAATGGCACACTTTGATAAGGCTATTGAAGTAGGTCAAAAAACGAACGACAGCCAGATTGTAACGCGGACCCAGGAAGCAGCTCATGAAGAGCTTGTTTATCGCGGTTCCAAAGCAACCGAGAACAAAAACTTTGACGAAGCTGTCGACCTTGTAACCAGATCCCTTGATTATAGTAACTCAGCCGATGCCCATTATCGTTTGGCCGAAGCTTATAACAAAACGCAGGAGTGGCAGCAAGCTATCAATCATGCTCAGGAAGCGTTGGGTCTTGAATCCGGCGGCAGGACTGAAAAAGCTAAGATTTACTTTGAGCTTGCAACTGCCCATCAGGGACTTGGTCAGACGGAAGAAGCCTGCAGCGCATATGGAAATGCAGCGTACGGCTCTTTTAAATCACCTGCCGAGCACCAGATGGAATATGAGTTAAAGTGTGAGAATACAACAAATTAATTGTTTGAGATTTTTATTCTCAAAAGGCCTCCTGATACAGGAGGCCTTTTTTAATTTATGAACATTCCTTTTAACTGAGTTAAGCATTGGCTATTTTCCGCATCTAATTTCTGCTCCTAATTCAAATCTCATATCAATAAATGAGTCGAACTACTACTACCCTCGACGAGTTATGTGTTAACACCATTAGAACCCTCGCTATGGACGCTGTCCAGGCTGCTGAATCGGGCCATCCGGGCATGCCAATGGGGATGGCTGATGCCGCCTATGTGCTATGGACCAAATTTCTAAATCATGATCCTTCTAACCCGGATTGGTATAATCGAGATCGTTTTATCCTTTCTGCGGGGCATGGTTCAATGCTGTTGTACAGTTTATTACATCTTACCGGGTATGATCTTTCCCTGGATGAACTAAAAAACTTCCGCCAGCTTGATAGTTTGACACCCGGTCACCCGGAATACGGCTTAACGCCCGGCGTTGAAACAACTACCGGACCATTGGGGCAAGGTTTTGCCACAGGAGTTGGAATGGCAATGGCAGAGCGACATTTAGCGGCTAAATACAATGAAAACGATTTTTCCATTACTGATCACTATACCTATGGGATTGTAAGTGACGGTGATCTTATGGAAGGTATTTCGCACGAGGCAGCATCGTTGGCCGGACATTTGAAGCTTGGTAAAATTGTTTATCTCTATGATGATAATGAGATTTCAATTGACGGAAGTACTGATCTGGCTTTTACTGAAGATGTTCAGCAGCGTTTTGATGCCTGTGGATGGCATACAATAAGGATTGACGGACATGACCGGGATGCGGTTGAGAATGCTATTCAAAAGGCACAGGCCGAAACCGAGCGGCCGTCTCTTATTATTTGTCGTACCCATATCGGATTTGGAAGTCCAAATAAACAGGACAGTGCATCCTCGCATGGTGCTCCGTTGGGCGAAGACGAGATTAAGTTGACTAAAGATAATCTTGGATGGGAGTTCGAAGAAAAATTTTACATTCCTGATGAAGTACTAGATCATTTTCGCACGGCGAAAGAAAAGGGAAATGCAGCCTATAATAACTGGAAAGAATTGCTCAGCCAATATCAACAAGAATACAGTGAAAAAGCTGAACTTTTTGAAGCTGCTGTCTCACGGGAATTGCCTGACAATTTTGAGGAACTACTGCCGGAATTTGAGGTCAGTGAAAAGGGAATGGCAACACGTGCTTCTTCCGGGAAGATACTCCAATCATTAACAGCCGGCATTCCCCAACTGGTTGGCGGATCGGCGGATTTAACGGGAAGTAATAAAACCTGGATTGATGAGGCCGATGTTTTTTCACCATCGAATTATGGCGGGAGAAATATTCACTTTGGAGTGCGCGAGCACGCGATGGGTGCTGCCCTGAATGGTATGGCGTTGCATGACGGTGTTATTCCGTATGGGGGAACATTTTTAATCTTTTCGGATTATTGTCGCCCCGCGATTCGAATTGCTGCGCTTTCTCATATCCCGTCAACTTTTGTTTTAACACATGATAGTATTGGGCTGGGAGAGGATGGCCCAACGCATCAGCCTATCGAGCATCTTGCATCCCTGCGGGCAATACCAAATGTGTTGGTATTGCGTCCTGCCGATGCTAATGAAGTAGCCTGGTGCTGGAAAGCGGCTCTGGAGCACACCGATGGCCCGTCGCTGATGGTATTAACCCGTCAAAATGTACCTACTTTTGATCGTAACCAAGATAATTCTGCTAAAAATGCGACAAGAGGAGCCTATACTCTCGCTGATTCTGAGAAAGAGCAGCCCGATGTAATTTTGATGGGGAGCGGCTCGGAAGTACAGCGAGCAATGGTCGCCAAAGAAAAGCTTGCGGCTCAGGATATAGATGCACGAGTGGTGAGTATGCCTTCTTGGGAGTTGTTCCGCCAGCAGGATGAATCCTATAAACAAAAGGTATTACCCAAAGAGGTGACGGCGCGTGTCTCAATTGAAGCTGCAGCTACTTTTGGATGGCAGGAGTGGGTCGGAACAGAAGGAGTTGCTTTGGGAGTAGACCACTTTGGTGCTTCGGCACCCTATGAAGAAATCTTCCAGAAATTTGGTCTGACTGCAGAACGTATGGCGGAGGAAGCGCTGAAACTGGTTGAGTAATTCGAAATTTACTCCTTGTGATGAATACAGGTAAAAGTAACATCGTCCAAAGGTTCTTCGCTGCCGATGAAGCTTTCCAGTGAGGATTGTATTTTTCGGATGACGGTTTTGGGATGAAGTGAGCCGTAAACACTTAATATTGCATCTAAACGATCTTCGCCATATTCTTCGCCAACTTCGTTACGGGCTTCGGTTAATCCATCCGTATAAAAGAGGACGCTGTCGCCTGACTTAAAGTGGAACTTCTTTTGCTGAAGATGCTGCTCAAGGTTAGGCGATGATGTCATCCCTAACGCATAACCGTCGGATCGTAAATCGAAAGTGGCATCGCGTTCTTTACTGAAAAGTATGGGAGGATTGTGTCCGGCGCGTGCAAATATAAAATTGTCTTCGTCATTCGGGAAAAATGCGGCACAAGCGGTGACAAAAGTTTTATCTTCGATATCTGATTTTACATAGTTATTCAGCTCAAGGAATAATTCTTTGGGTGTTGGCTTATTTTTCTCGATGATCAGGTGGACAAGTGCTTGCATTCGAACCATGTAAAGAGCAGCTGACAGTCCTTTACCGGATACATCAGCGATTATGATATATGTACCGCTGTCAGTTTCAATGATGTCGACGTAATCGCCGCCGACTTCTTTGGCAGTATTCGCAAAGGATGACATTTCAAGGTGTTTGCGAGTTTGTTCGGTGTTGGGCAGTAAGCTTAGCTGGATTTCCCGAGCAAGGTCAATTTCACGTTTTACATCTGACTTTTCCAGTAGTTCAACCAACAGAAGCATCAGCATAGAACCAAAAGCAAATGGAATCAGCAGATCGTAAAAAATGGCAAAGCCGGTAATTTGTAAAAATCCGAGGAGGTAATAAGCTATAAACGAAATGACGGAAAGCCCGAATAATAATCGCCGTGTAGGATTAAGGCGTTGGGTAAGGGAAGAAAATAGGCGTAAAAATTTAAGATGTCTTGGTAGTTTGCGTCCCTTACTTCTTTCAATATCTTCACCTATAGCCTCGGTGTAAAGCTGTTTTAGTCGATCGGTATCTTTATAAAATTCTTTGCCTATACGCTCCCGGGTCATTCCGGAAACATATTCTTTATAGAACGACTTGGTATTTTGAAATGCAGATTGTGCTTCGTTTTTAAGACCCATGCAGATAAAATAATTAAAATTTTACTTGAAGTACTTATTCGAAAACGATCATAAAAAGTTTTACCTTTTTTACCGGATAAATTCAGAATCCTATTTTAAAAATTAACCTTAAGATAAAGAATGTCTAAAAGTCTCCTGTTTTTATTAGACGGTATGGCGTTAGCCTATCGCTCACACTTTGCTTTTATCAGCAGTAATTTAAAAAATTCCGAGGGTATCCCAACCGGCCCTATTCTCGGTTTTGCTAATACGTTGGAAAAATTGCTGGAAGAACACGAACCCACCCACATTGCGGTGGCCTGGGATACGCACGAGCCCACTTTTCGTCATGAGATGGATGAAGAGTACAAAGCCAATCGTCCGCCACAGCCTGAGGAGCTTACAGTTGGCATTCCATTGATCAAAGAAATGATTGAAGGGTATGGAATCAAAAATATAGAACAGCATGGCTATGAGGCCGACGATCTTATCGGTACGATTGCCGATCGGGCCAATGCTGAAGATGTGGATGTGTTTTTAGTGACACCAGATAAAGATTTTATGCAACTGGTGCATGATCATATCACGATGTATAAACCGGATAACCAAAACGGGGGATTCAATCTCATAGATCGGGAAGGGGTGAAGGATTATTTTGGCGTGTATCCCGAGAAAGTGATTGATGTGCTGGCTATTTTGGGTGATAAGTCCGACAATATTCCCGGCGTGAGAGGAATCGGCAAAAAGGGAGCACCAAAGCTTATTAACAAGTATGGAACGCTTGAGGAGGCTATTGAGGATGCCCCGAATATGAAGTCAAAACGTCACCGCGAAGGTTTGCAGGAATATGCTGAAGAAGCGCTGCACGCTAAAAAGATGGTGACTATCAAAACTGATGTGCCCGATACGGTAAAGTGGGAAAAACTGGATTGGGACGGCGCCAATGATGAGAAGCTTGGTGAGTTTTTTAAGCGGATGGAATTTCGTACGCTGACCAAAAAATATCTCGGTGAAAAAATTGAGCGAACGCCTTCGAAGTCTACTTCCGCAAAAGAAGATAAAAACCAAGGTGATCTTTTTGCCAAAGATGAGCTTAAAAAGTCAAAAGAGTCTGAATTTCAAAAGTTTGATGAGGAGACTTGTACCTATGAAATGGTATCTACGGGTGAAGATCTGGAGGCATTAGTAGAAAAGCTAAAGGGTGCCGAGACACTCTGCTTTGATACTGAGACCGACGGGGTGGATTCTATGAATAATGGATTGGTGGGAGTTTCATTAGCCACCACTGCGGGCGTTGGCTACTATGTTCCCATAGGAGTAGAGGGAGGCATTCCTAAAAAGAAGGCCGCTGAAATCTTACAGCCCCTCTTTGCTGATGAAAATTCCATGAAAATTGCCCATAATTTTAAGTTTGACTATATGGTCCTTAGCCGGATGAACATTGAAGTGAGGGGCAAAGCTTTTGATACGATGATTGCCGGCTATCTTATTGATGCGAATCAGAAGCTTTCGATGGATGAGTTAGCGAGACAGTATCTCAATTATGACCCTATCCCGATTACAAAGCTGATTGGCAAAGGCCGCAAGCAGAAGACGATGGATGAGATTGAACCGTCAAAAATAAAAGTGTATGCCTGCGAAGATGCGGATATTACGTTGCGGCTTTATGAAGTTTTGAGCGAAGCACTGGAGAAAGATGAACTGATGGAGATCGCCGAAACCCTTGAATTTCCGCTGATGGAGGTTCTGGCTAAAATGGAGATGCATGGCGTACTCATCGATCAGGAGATGCTGGAGGAATTTTCAAAAGATCTGAGAGATGATCTGTTGGAACTGGAGCAAAGCATTTATGAAAAAGCCGGTACCGAGTTTAATATCAATTCGCCGCAGCAGCTGGGAGAGGTGTTGTTTGATAAGATGGGCTTACCACCCGGCAAGAAAACCAAGACGGGGCAATATTCCACTGCAGAATCGGTGCTCAGAAAACTGGCCACAGATTATGAGATGCCTGATCTTATCTTGGAGTACCGCGCACTTAGCAAGCTGAAATCTACATACGTGGATGCTTTGCCGAAGCTGATCAACGAAAAAACAGGACGCATCCATACTGACTTTAATCAAAATGTAGCCGCGACAGGGAGATTATCATCTTCAAACCCGAATCTTCAGAATATTCCCATTCGCACCGAAAGGGGACGCGAAATCCGGAAGGCCTTTGTCGCTGATGAGGGGTATCAGTTGCTGTCGGCGGACTATTCTCAGGTTGAACTTCGTGTGATTGCTTCTATTGCCGGCGATGAAAATATGATAGAAGCTTTTAAAAATGATGAGGATATCCACTCGCGTACAGCAAAAGAAATTTTTGATCTTGATTCACTTGATGATGTGACTGCTGATCATCGTCGACGTGCCAAAGAGGTTAACTTTGGGATTCCTTACGGCGTTAGTGCTTATGGATTAGCCAATAGGTTGGGCATTAGCAATGGTGAAGGAAAGGAGATGATTGATCAATATTTTGATCGGTTCCCCGGAATTTTGCGCTACATCAACGAAACCAAAGAGTTTGCCAAAGAGCACGGCTATGTAAAAACGCTGATGGGGCGGCGGCGATATATTCCGCAAATAAATTCAGGTAATTGGAACAGGCGTTCATTTGCCGAGCGTACGGCTATCAATATGCCGATACAGGGAACGGCCGCCGATATCATCAAACAAGCAATGATTGATATCCAAAAGTATATCGAAGAAAATGAGCTTCAAACCAAGATGCTGCTTCAGGTACATGACGAACTCATTTTTGAGGTACCAGATGCAGAGGCTGATACCGTTCCTGAACAACTGAAAAAGCTGATGGAAACCGCTTATGAGTTGTCTTGTCCCTTAAAGGTGGATATGGGACTAGCGAAAAACTGGCTTGAGGCTCACTAATCAGCTATTCCCGAATAACAAATGTTTTAGATGACAGCACGTTTCCTTGACTGTCTTCTATCATAACCCGCCAGCGGCCGGTCCAGCTTTCCAGGATAGATTTAGAGCTCCAGGTGCGCCAGTCACTGGATTCTACATCCAGATTGATGCGTGCCTTTTCTTCCTCTTTATAATACCATACGTGAGCAATTTGGGTA
>CAZYOD010000092.1:0-8863 GCA_964648635.1 uncultured Balneolaceae bacterium
CGTATAAACCGGATGTGGATGACCTTCGGGAATCGCCGACTTTTAAGTTGATGAATTTGCTCAACGAATACGGCGCGAACGTATCCTACTATGATCATTACATCCCGGAAATATGGTCCACGCGAGAATACGATCAGTGGGCGGGACTAAAAACGGTAGCCTGGAACAAGGAAACCATATCAGAATTCGATGCCGTTATCATTTCTACTAACCATTCCGATATTGACTACCAGGAATTAGCCGACTGGAATGAAGTTATCGTGGATACTCGGAATGCGATGAAATCAGTAAAAACGAAAGAAAATCAAGTATGGAAGGCTTAGTGGCTATTTACAGCGGAGATAATACGCTAATCAACTTTTAATTTTATAAAAAATGGCTAAAACCAAAGTATTTGGAATTGGGCTAAACAAAACGGGGACGACTTCCCTTGGCAGGGCGTTGGAGATTTTGGGATATACCAATCACATTAGCTGTGATTTGGCCTTAACCAAACGTTGGGCAGAAAATGATTTGGAATCTATCTTTGAGGTAGCAAGAAAGAACAACAATTTCGAAGATTGGCCCTGGCCGTTGGTTTTTACAGAGCTCTTTGATGAATTTAAAGATGCCAAATTTATTCTCACCCTTCGCAAATCACCGGAGGCTTGGTACAAAAGTTTATGCGATCACGCATTAAGGACAGGTCCTACCGAATATCGAAAATTGGTTTATGGCTATTTGATGCCTCACGATTTTAAAAGTTGGCATATCGGGTTTTATGAACGGCACAATCAGTCAGTTATTGATTTTTTTAGCCGCTATGCACCTGAAAAATTACTTGTTGTTTGCTGGGAAAAGGGAGACGGATGGCCTGAACTTTGCAAGTTTCTAAATAAAGAGATACCAAATGAAGAATTCCCTTTTTTAAATCGTCATCCGTCCAAAAGAAAACCATTGACTTTAACAAATGTGATCCAGAAAGGTACACAGAAAGTATGGAATAATATCCAGAGGACAACTAAAAAATAAGTATTCACCATTGGCATCCTAAGGGGGAGAATATGAAAGTATTACTTACCGGAACAGATGGATATATCGGGTCAGTACTCGGCCCGTACCTAATAAAAAAAGGCTACCGGATTACGGGTCTCGATACCGGGTTTTATCGATCGGGCTGGCTATTTAATAACGGGGAAAAAGTGTACCCGTCGTACATACACAAGGATTTGCGAAATGTAAGTTTGGAGGATCTAAAAGGTTTTGACGCTGTTGTTCATCTGGCTGAGCTTTCCAACGATCCGTTGGGGCAATTAAATCCCAAGATCACTTACAAAATTAATCACGAGGGGAGCGTAGGACTTGCCAAGTTATGTAAGCAGGCAGGTATTAAGCGCTTTGTTTATGCCTCATCCTGCAGTGTTTACGGTGTTGGTAACGAGGATTTTAAAACCGAAGAATCCGAAACAGATCCCCAAACAGCGTATGCAAAATGCAAGGTTTTGGTAGAGCAGGAAGTAGCTGAGCTGGCGGATGAAAGCTTTTCGCCCACCTTTCTGCGGAATGCTACAGCCTACGGTGTTTCGCCGAGAATGCGTTTTGATATCGTGTTAAACAACCTGGCCGGACTTGCCTGGACAAAAGGAATAATTGAGATGATCAGCGATGGAAAACCCTGGCGGCCGCTTGTACATATTAAGGATATAAGTAAAGCGATAGCTTGCGTACTGGAAGCTCCTGTGGATATCGTGCATAACCAGGTGTTTAATGTGGGTGATACTGATGAAAATTACCGAATTCGAGAGGTCGCCGAAATTGTCGGTTCGGCATTTCCCGGCTGCAGAACAACATTTGGGGATAGCGGTGACGATAATAGAAGTTATCGCGTTTCATTTGACAAAATAAACAGTGAGCTGCCGGGATTTGCATGCGAATACACAGCAAAAAAAGGAGCCGAAGAACTGTATGATACTTTTAGCAAAATTGACATGGATGAAGAAGTTTTTAACGCTCGTCCTTATACGCGGCTAAAGCAGCTAACATATTTACTGGAAACACATCAATTAAATGACGAACTCTACTGGAAGTAAATGAAATTTGCTGAAACAAAACTGAAAGGTGCTTACATCCTCGAACTTGAAAAATTAGAAGATGAACGGGGATTTTTGGCAAGAACGTATTGCGAAAATGAGTTTAAGAATTCGGGCATTTCTTTCAGTCCCGTGCAGACGAACCTTTCTTTTAATCAGCATAAGCATACGCTGCGGGGGATGCACCACCAGGCGCCTCCTTTTGAAGAGGCTAAGTTAGTACAGTGCATAAGAGGTGCTATATATGATGTAATTATTGATATCCGCCCTGAATCGCCCACGGTTAATGAGTGGGTTGGGGTAGAACTTAGCGATGAAAACAGGAAAATGATTTTTATTCCAAAAGGTTTTGCACATGGATTTTTAACACTGGAAGATGAAACCGAGGTCAGCTATTTGATGTCGGAATTTTATAAGCCGGGTGCCGACCGCGGCATCCGGTGGAACGATCCCGCTTTTAATATCGATTGGCCAGCCGAGGTTGCGGTGATATCCGAAAAGGATAAAAATTGGCCGCTGTCTCAACAAAGTAGAGTCAATGTCGAGAAGTAGATTAGGTGAATCTTATAATCTCTGGAGGATGGAAAAAGCAGTAACTCAAGCCGGAACTGAAGAACGACTTTATGGTCTGATTTCGGATTTGTATCCGATTTGCAGGAGCATAACAGGCGATGGTCTTCGTAAATCTTTGCAAATCCTAAAAGAGCAAATTCCACTGGAGATCCGTGAGGTTCCAACAGGCACACAGGTTTTCGACTGGACCATCCCGAAAGAATGGAACATCCGTGATGCATGGATTAAAGATTCCAACGGCCAAAAGATTATCGATTTTGAGAATTCCAATCTTCATGTGCTCAATTACAGCATCCCGGTAGATAAAACAGTAACACTGGATCAGTTAAAAAAGCATTCATATGCACTTCCCGATCAACCTGATTTAATTCCATATCGTACCTCTTATTATAATGAGCAGTGGGGTTTTTGCATGACCCATAATCAACTCCGCTCCATGAAGGATGACGAATATCAGGTGTATATAGATTCTTCTCTGGAGGATGGGAGTATGACGTACGGAGAGTTCTTGGTTGAAGGAGATACTGCGGATGAAGTGCTGGTATCGTGCCATAGTTGCCATCCATCGTTAGCCAATGATAATCTATCCGGAGTTGCGGTTGCTGTAGAACTTGCCAAGTCACTTATGCAGAAAGAACTCCGCTATTCGTACCGTTTTCTGTTTATCCCGGGTACTATTGGCTCGATTGCATGGCTGGCCCTAAACGAAGAGAATATTTCAAATATTAAACACGGTTTGGTGCTGGCCTGTGTTGGGGATTCGGGTCCCATTACCTATAAAAAAAGCCGGCAGGGCGATGCAGAGATTGATCGCATAATGAAACGCGTGTTAACGGATGAGGGGGTAAACCATGAAGTTCGGGAATTTTCACCTTATGGTTATGATGAACGCCAGTTTTGTTCTCCGGCATTTGATTTGCCAGTGGGGTGTTTCATGCGGACACCTTTCGGTGAATTTCCCGAGTATCACACATCAGCCGATAATCTGGATTTTGTAAAACCGGCTGCGCTGGCCGATTCCTTATCAAAGTTAAAAAAGGTAGTTCACATAATTGAAAGCAATGCGACCTACCGGAATCTAAACCCCAAGGGGGAGCCGAATCTTGGGAAGCGCGGTTTATATAAATTAACCGGCGGTAATAATCAGGTTGAGATTGATCATTTAGCTATTCTTTGGGTTCTAAACTTATCTGATGGGAAGCATTCACTTCTGGATATAGCTGAACGCGCAAATTTGGACTTTTATAAGATAAAACGAGCTGCAGATGCTCTTTTGAAAGTGGAACTTTTGAAAAGGGTGTCATGAAATGAGTAATAATCATACGTTTTCGGGAAAGCAGGTTTTAGTTACGGGAGCCAGTGGGTTTATCGGGAAAAAATTGTGTGAAAGACTAAAGCAACTCGATGTAAAAACCTATGGAGTATCCACCCGATCCCGGGAAAAATCAGCGGTAATCGACGAGTGGGTTGTGGGGGATTTAAGTGACCCTGCGTTTGCGAAATTAGCTGTGGAAAAGAGTGATCCGAATATCTTATTCCATTTAGCCGGTTTTCCTTCCGGTCAACGAGAGATGAAAGCAGTACAACCTACTTTTCTAAACAATTTAGCGGCTACTGTTAATGTACTTACTGCTGCCACAGAGATTGGAGTAGAACGGTTAGTAATTGCCGGATCAATGGAGGAACCCGAACCACAAGAGGGATTGCCAGTTCCTGTTTCTCCTTACGCTGCATCAAAATGGGCCAGTACGAGCTATGCGAGAATGTTTCATAAGCTGTACAATACCCCTGTTTCTATTGCCAAAATTTTTATGGTTTACGGACCCGGTTTCCAAAATTGCTCGAATTTGATACCGTATGTAATCAATTGCCTTACTCAACAAAAAAAACCGGAATTGACCAGTGGAAATCGTCTCGTAGATTGGATTTTTATTGATGATGTCGTTGAGGGGTTATTACAGTTAGGGAGTGCGGAAGGTGTTGAGGGAAAAACGATTGATTTAGGTTCCGGAAAACAATTGTCGGTCAAAGGAGTTTGTGAACAGATAAAAGAGATTATGGATAGCAATATTGAATTGTTGTTTGGAGCTTTGGATGATCGACCTTTTGAGCAAATAGCTGTGGCGAACCTGGCATATTCCCGCAAATATATAGACTGGAAACCGCAGGTCGGAATTACGGAGGGATTGGAGAAAACTATCAGCTGGTTTCATGTGCAATCTGTGAAGGGAACTGAGTAAATATTTCATCCTAATGTAAAAAATTACTCGGCATTATGGTCCAATCATTTACTACCCTTCGCCGGCCTGCTATTCCTCTTAAGAAAATAGCTGTTTTGTGTCTGTAAGGACTGTTGATACATAAAATCCATTAATTTTGAAAACCATTTTCGAATTGGCACAACTCTTGTAATCTACTTAAAAGGCTGGGAGTTGGTTTTAAAAAAGATCTTTGATAAGAAAAGCGCGGTTTGTTGTGTGTCTATTTTTTAAATAAAACAGAATGTAACATCAGGGTTAATGAACTGTCTCAATTGCAATAATGAACTAGAGTACACATTTGCAGATTTGGGTACTTCGCCTCTTTGTGAGGAATTTGTAAAACCGGAGCAGGTTAACCGGGGTCAGAAATTTTATCCATTGCATGCCTATGTATGTGCCGAGTGTTTGTTAGTGCAAGTGGGAGAATATGTTAGTCCCGAAGAAATCTATTCAGACTATTATTACTTTTCTTCTTATTCGGATTCTTGGCTGCGTCACGCCAAAAATTATGTGCAGATGATGGTTGATGATTATGGAATCAACAAAGAGAGCTTTGTCGTTGAAATCGCCAGCAACGACGGCTATCTGTTGCAATATTTTCAAGAAAAAGGGATCCCGATACTGGGTGTTGAGCCTTCTGAAAATGTTGCCCGTGAATCAATTGAAAAGGGAATACCCACCGAAAAGGTGTTTTTTGGTAAGGAATCAGCGGAAGGTTTAAAGGAGAAGTATCAGCCGGCTGATCTTATCCTTGGAAATAATGTCTTGGCGCACGTTCCACAAATTAACGATTTCATTGAGGGGCTTAACGTTATGCTGAAAGAAGGGGGGATAATGACTTTCGAATTCCCTCATCTGTATCAGCTTATCGATAACAACCAGTTCGACACTATTTATCATGAACACTTTTCGTATTTCTCCCTTATTGCGATACAAGCAATTTTTGAAAAACACGGGATGAAAATATTTGATGTCCAGGAGCTGAGTACTCATGGGGGATCCATTCGAATTTTTGTTACACGCGAAGAGAATAACAACTATGAAATTAGCGACAATGTAGATCGGATATTGGCTACTGAGAAGCAGAAGGGGTATCTCGATGTGGATTTCTACCGATCGTTTGGTGAAAACGTGCAGCAAACGAAAACTGAACTCTTGAAGCTGCTGATTGATTTGAAGAATCAGGGTAAGACGATTGTGGGATACGGAGCCCCCGGGAAGGGTAATACCCTGTTAAACTATTGCGGTATCGGCCGGGACTTTCTTGACTACACCGTAGATCGGAATCCTAACAAGCATGGATACTTTTTGCCGGGATCGTTAATACCGATTTTTGATCCCGAAAAAATAGAGCAAACACAACCCGACTACGTCTTTATTCTTCCGTGGAATTTGAAGGATGAAATTATAGAACAAATAAGCTATGTGCGCGATTGGGGAGGCAAATTTATCATCCCAATCCCAAAACCGACTATTGTTAACTAAAAATCAGAATACCATGAAGGTTGTATTATTTTGTGGCGGACGCGGACTGAGGATGCGAGACTATTCGGAAAAGGTGCCAAAGCCGATGATAAAACTGGGATATCGGCCGTTGCTTTGGAATATTATGAAATACTATGCTCATTTTGGGCATAAAGATTTTATTCTCTGCCTTGGCTATAAGGGAGATTACATTAAGCGTTATTTTGTGGAATATGAGGAATACACCTCTAACAATTTTGTGCTTAACCACGGGGAGAGGGAAATTAGGCTGCTCAATAGAGACCTCCACGATTGGAATATTACCTTTGTTGATACCGGGATGACATCAAGCGTGGGGGAACGGCTGATGAAAGTGCGACCGTATCTCGAAAATGAAGAGATGTTTATGGCAAACTACACCGATGGTTTAACGGATCTGCCACTTAACGATATGATAAGCCAGTTTAAAAAAAGGAATAAAATTGGGAGCTTCCTTGCCTATCAACCGACCCATAGTTTTCATGTTGTCCAAATGGATGAAACTGGAAAAGTCAACAGTATTAGTCCTATTTCTAAATCAGGCTTATGGATTAATGCGGGATACTTCATCTTTAAAAAAGAAATTTTTGACTACATGAAAGAAGGAGAAGAACTGGTTGTTAAGCCTTTTCAGCGACTCATTAAAGTGGACCAGCTGTATGGGTACAGATACAACGGATTCTGGCTGGCTTTAGATACTTTTAAGGATAAGCAAAAGATAGACACAATGTATTCTGAGGGAGAAACGCCCTGGAAGGTTTGGGATAAAAGAGGGATAAACAAACCGAAAGGAATTGATCAAAATGGAGTAAAGAAACATGCTAAATAGCACTTTCGGCACTTCAGAAACCAAGGGACTAAGACTGCTTTGTTTGGGTGCCCATTGCGATGATATTGAAATCGGTTGCGGCGGTACCCTTTTGAAGCTGATTGAAGAGTATGAAATATCTCAAATATTATGGGTCGTGTTTACATCTGACGAAAGCCGGAAAGAAGAGGCGTTTACAAGCGCAACCAAGTTTTTAGAAAAGGTGGAAAATTCAGAAATAAAAATAATGGAATTTAAGGATGGATATCTGCCATCGGTTTGGAGTAAGGTGAAGGATGAGTTTGAGAAGCTGAAAGATAGCATTAAGCCCGATATTATATTTACTCATTTCCGTAACGATCTCCACCAGGACCATCGTGTTGTGAACGAGTTAACTTGGAATACTTTTCGTAACCATCTTATTTGTGAGTATGAAATCCCGAAATATGATGGGGACCTGGAACAGCCGAATTTATTTATTCCACTTCGTGAAGAGCAGGTTAGCAAGAGGAATGAGATCCTCCTGAACAGTTTTAAAAGTCAATCAAACAAACAGTGGTTCGATGATACACTGCTTACTTCGATATTACGCATCAGGGGAATAGAGTGTGCCTCAGAGTCGCGTTATGCAGAGGCTTTTCACTGTAGAAAAATAACATTTTGATCAACAAAGTCATCGATGAGAGGTCATCACTGCCAAAAGTATATTAGAAGTCATCAATTTCATTAATGGGTTAGTAGTTGGCCAACGTCAATACGGTTGGATTGGTGACTGTTTTAAGGAGACGAGTTCTTATTTCTATTAAAAGGCAAAGTCGTGATTAATATAACAAACGTACCTAAAAGCAGATCAGCAGCTCAAAAAACGGACTTGAGCTTTAAAAAGTCTAGAAAATTACGAAAAAGAGCGCATCAAATTATCCCGGGCGGCTGTCATACTTATGCCAAGGGGGACGATCAGTATCCAGCCTTATCACCGGGTTTTATCTCTAGAGGAAAGGGTTGTCATGTTTTTGATGTCGATGGTAACGAGTTTATTGAGTACGGCATGGGGCTTCGTTCGGTTACGCTGGGACATGGCAATAAACGAGTAGCAAAAGCAGCTTATAAAGCTAGCTTACAAGGTGTTAACTTCTTGCGGCCATCACCGATAGAATTACAGCTGGCCGAAGTAATGCTGTCGATGCTGCCTCACGGGGATATGATCAAGTTTGGAAAGAATGGTTCGGATGTCACGAGTGCCGCAATAAAATTAGCACGGGCACATACCGGTAGAGATATGGTTGCGAGGCCATCAAACCAACCGTTCTTTTCGGTGGATGACTGGTTTATCGGTTCAACACCGATGAATGCAGGCATCCCCAAGCAGGTACAAGATCTAACAGTGCACTTTACTTATAACGATATCGAAAGTGTAAAAACATTGTTTGATCGTTATCCCGGAAAGATAGCTTGTTTGATTATGGAGCCAGCCAAATACGAAGATCCGAAAGACTCATTTTTGCATAAAGCGAAAGAAATTTGCCATAAGAATGGGGCGATTTTTATTCTTGATGAAATAATAACCGGTTTTCGGTGGCACCTCAATGGTGCGCAAACCTATTATAACATCAAGGCTGATTTAAGCACCTTCGGCAAGGCGATGGCCA
>CAZYOD010000093.1:0-8713 GCA_964648635.1 uncultured Balneolaceae bacterium
ACCATAGCCTCTTTCTCTATGAATTTTATGAAACACTTTGTTGCCATTCATCGTATCGGATAATTGTGAAACAACCCAAGAATTAACCGAAGAAATTATGACTACCCGTAATATTTACCTGACAAAAGTTTTCTTTGCTGTTGGATTTTCTCTGCTTTTAACGTTGATCATGATGACCTCTGCCCTGGCGATGACGCCTCAGAATCAAGATGACCCCTATCGTATTGAAACGTTTAATATTGATACCCCCGGTGAACTGGATGTTAAAACGACAGGGGGGCACATCACTGTTGAAGGATCATCCCAAAACAATGTGCGCGTGGAAATGTATGTGCGTAAAAAAGGGCAAAATCTTTCTCCCGAGGACACCGATCTCGAAAATTGGAAAATTGATATATCTCAATCCGGCAATGCTGTAAAAGCAGTAGCGGAACGCATTGATAAGAACTGGGCACGTAATAACGAATCAATTTCATTTGTTGTTTATACTCCGAGGGAAATGAGTACTGATCTAAAAACCAGCGGTGGACATATTGAGGCTTTGGGGCTATCAGGTACTCAGGATATCACTACCAGTGGTGGACATCTTGATTTAGCCAATTTAGAAGGAACTATAACAGCACGTACATCCGGCGGACATATTGATATTGCGGATGTCCGCGGTAATGTCGATGCTCGAACAAGCGGCGGACACATCGACGTCCAAAAGTCACAAGGCGATCTTAAAATAAAAACCAGTGGCGGGCATATTGATCTGGCTGAAGTCAGCGGAATTGTTGAAGCTGCAACCAGCGGTGGTAGTATATCTGCCGATCTGGACTCTATAGAAGAGTCTGTTGATCTAAAAACGAGTGGTGGCAGTATCAAAATAGCCGTTCCTGAAAACATGGGCCTGGATCTAAACTTGCAGGGCACCTATGTGAGTACTAATCTCAAAAACTTTTCCGGTAAGGTTGACCGTAATGAAGTAGAAGGCCAACTCAACGGAGGAGGCCCCATCGTTTTTGCCCGTACATCCGGCGGTAAAATATCGCTCTCCTTTAAAAATTAATGAGATACCCCATTTTCTTATTATTAATTCCGACAGCGGATGAAGCACTTCACACTCATTCGCTGTCCTTTACTTCCTTCCGAGATATCAGTCCTTAACAACTTAATTCGCTTCATAAATCTCCCCTTTGATTATTTCTTATTAGACAATCTCTCTGATGAACTTTTTAGATCAGTGTTAAATGAAGTTAAAAACAAGCATATAACATATGGTTAGAAATTTACTATATCCCGTTTTTAAATCTTTATTATTTATATCTTGTAGTATTGTTTGACATGCAAAAAAGGTTCTGGTTACATTAATTAATAGAATATATTTATCTGATTTTAGGAGTGTTTTGAAGAATCAGATGTATGAAACGTACTTTGTTTGTCATTCCAAATAAATCCTAAAAAATTATTACTGTTATGAAATTCTTACATATCTTAGCCGCTCTTTCACTCGTTTTATTTATCGGTTGCGGAGGTGGCTCCGGTGATGAACAGCAAACAGAAGGCGATACAGGAGAAACAGAAACAACTACTGAAGCTCGTACCATCGAGATCATCGGTATTGATCAAATGCAATTTGTTGTCAGTGACGATGCAAATACCGAAGGAATCACGCTTGGAGATCCGGTAGGATCCGACGGCCTTCAACGTCTCGAGGGCATTACTGTTGCACCCGGCGAAGAAGTCCATATACGTCTGACAACTCAAAGCGATCTTAATCCCGCTGCCATGGCGCATAACTGGCTGTTGCTAACTATGGATGCGGATGTTGAGGCCTTCGCTGCGGCTGCGGCCCAAGCCCGGGATAATGACTATGTTCCCTCGGATATGAATGACCAAGTTCTTGCCAAAACCGGATTAGCGGCCGGCGGTGAAACAACAGAAGTCACTTTTACCGCTCCTGAAGAAACGGGCGAATATGAGTTCATCTGTACATTCCCCGGTCACTTTAGTGCAGGCATGAGAGGCATTCTAACAGTGGAAGAAACTGACATGGACGCTTCTTCTGACTAACCTTCTGAAAGTATAATTATTTAGAAGCGGCTGTTTTCCAGCCGCTTTTTTTTATGCTATCCTACTCCAAGTTGGGCTTTAAAATAAATAGTCCATTGGAAATATCGCTTACGATCAAGATACCACTTTCAAAAAAAGGATAGTTACTCCACGCGCCGTCGAAATCACGAAAATTACCGGAAGGATAAGTATCGAAGTACGCAACTTCTTGGAGATCACCGGCGGCAATATTATCCAAACTTAAAATCCGCATACCCCCTGTATAATTTGCCTGATAGGTGTAATTGCCTTTTACATACTGATTGTGATCAATAGAATTCAACGCTGAAGTATAATTGCCAATCAGCTCGGGGTTATCCAAATCCTGAACATCCCAAATATAGGTTCGCGTGTTGATTTCATCACGTCTTTCATCCAGCTCATCATCCAACAAAAAATATCGCTGATCTTCAGTCAACCATCCTTGATGAGCATAATGATTCCCATCAAAAGTACGCTTAGATATTGTCTCGGCATTTTGCTTATCCGTTACCTTTGCTACGACCAAGTGCGTCTCGCTGGAATTAAAACAAATTTCATCTCCCGGATAGTCTTTATCTGGACCTTCGTAAATAACGCATTGCGTATCATGCACATATCCTGCTGCGTTTCGCCCAACTGTGGAATCGCTGTGGAATCCGACAAACTGTGGGCTAAGCGGATCTTGGATATCCAGAATATGTAATCCGCCACCGTAGGTATCTGATCCCACTACATAGGCGAAACCGCTTTCCTCATTAATGGCAATATTGTGAGCTTTTCCAAATTCTTCATACAAATGGTCTTCGCTAAATGTTGCAGGGGGATTTGCTACGTCTCTCAACTTTGTTAAATCAAATACCTGTAGGCCGTGCGGTTGTTGATCACTCACCACAAACAGATAATTTTCATACACCTTAAAATCGCGCCAAGTCGATTTTTCATGCTTCATGTGCATCTCTCCTGAACCCTTTGATGAGACCGAGGCTGTTTCCTGTAACTTACCCACAACTACGGGTTCTGAAGGGGCAGAAATATCAACAAAGGTCACACCGTCATTCAATCCTACTAATGCATACTCCGTTCCTGTTAAAGGATCAGTCCACCCCCAGATGTCGTTTAAAAAACTACTGTCTTTTTCACTTAAGGTTTCAGCCATAAGGTCTTCGGGAGATACCCGAGCCAACAAATCAATATTGTGGCAGGGATACTTATTATCTGCCATTCCATCCGTGCATTCAAAGTTAGCCGGGACATCCTTTGATTCCGAAGGATCTGAGTCTGTAGGATCATCCCCGCATCCGGCAAGAAGCATGCAGACCACTAATAAATAAGGCTGGTACCATTTCATGGGGACCTCTTTAAATTAAGAACCTAATTTAACTCTTAATTTAAAGAAAAGATGACCTAATTAGCAGTTGTCATTAAAGCGATATACAAAACGTTTAGCAGCAAGATTACACCCGACGCATCACCCATACCAAGTTTCCTATAATTTTTGAACCGTTTAGGAAAGATTGGTTTTGAGGTTCCTGAACTCCATTTTCACTTTCCAGAACCTTATCAACTGTTTTTTGGGGGAGCCGACAAAAGCTAACCTCATGATCTTCCGAAACGAGATATATATCATCACCCTCAATCGAGTTGTCCAAACTGATAATAGCAATATCGCCTTTCCTCAAGGTTGGTGCCAGAGAATGTTCTGAAACAATATATCCGATGATTTGATCCGAAGCTGTAAATTCGAGCAGCTCTTCGGTTACATCTGCATAGATATTGCCGGCTTTAATGCTCCTGTGAAAATCGGGAACCTGGTCTTCTATGTTGAGTGATGAATAAACGGGAATGCGATTGGGATTGGATCCCATCGCTTTTTTTCTCATTTCCCCCTCACCATCCAACAGCCAGTTTTTATTGAGATCGGCGCATTTTCGGATAATCCTCTGAAGGTTTAAACTGCCCCGGTTTTTCTGCATGCTCAAAGTACTGGGTTTTAAATCCAGAAAATCAGCAACTTCTGCGTCTGTCTTTAAATGATAAGCTCTTTTGATCCGTTCTAAAATTTCACTCACTTTCGCTTGATATTTGCATTTAATTACTTCACATTATGTGAAGTAATTTTGACTTGACGATTTGGATTGATAAATAAACATCTATTGAGGCAAAAACCAAATGCAAAGAAGGAAACGCAACGAAGCTGAGAAAAAAGTTATCAAAATGATGATCGATGCCGGCGTTACACAAAAAATGGTTGCCAAACATCTCGGCATAACCCCTCAAGCTGTCAACAACCGCTTAAAGAGAGGCAGCGTTGCGCCTTTAATTGAAGCAGTTCAGGAATTAGAAGAAAAACTTTCTTAAATATATTCTGACCCGGAAGTAAAATTTTGCCCCTTTTTCTTGTTAGCTACAGCTTGAACAACGTTTCACTTAGCGTTACCCTTCCTCCATAAAGTACTCCATAAACCGACCTTCCTGATCTGCATTTCCGACCAGTACTAATTCACTGTCTTCGGTTAGCTCGGTATCAGGTGCGGGATTAATCATCTGCTCTTCCCCGTTTTTAATTGACAGCACACTGCAACCGGTATCTCTTCGAATATTTGATTCTATCAGCGTTTTGCCGGTCAGTTTTTCCGGAGTTTGAACATTAAAAACGCTTAGTCCTTCGGCAATCATCACCACGTCGTTGCGCTCCAAAATATTAAACACAATGTTGGCTCCCATAGTGGCATAAGACATCACAAAATCTGCTCCGGCCCGGTGTAGTGTGGATACGTTGCGCTGCAGTGTGGCCCGACTTATAATCTGAATATCCGGTCTCAGCCGACGCGCATAAATCGTCAGATAAATATTCATGTCATCGTCATGAGTAGTCATGATAATACATGGAGCATCACGAATTCCGGCCTTTTCGAGAATATGTAACTCCTCTCCGCCTCCCAGGATATATTTTTCGTTATCTTTAATACGTTCTGGATTTTTGTCGATAATGCGATAATCCATTCCCCGCTCTTCGAAAGCTTCGGCGGTGCCTCGTCCAACACGTCCGGCACCTACAATAATTACCGGCTTCTCATTTGTCTTATAAATGGCCATCCACTCATCATAATTGCGAAGCTGTTCCAGCGAACCCGCCAATACCAGCACGCTTTCTCTTTGTATTTTCTTATCCGGGGTGGGCTTTAAAAAATTACCGCGCTCCCAAGTACCCACAAGGTTGATGCCCAGCTCCTGTCGGAGTTTGCTCTCACCTATCGTCTTGCCAACCAGCGGCGTCCCATGGGCAGTCGCCTCGGCTACAATCAGATCCCCAAATCGCCCTACGACGTGCACCCGCGAATCCTGACCTATAGTTCGGCGTGAAAGCGACCGGCCTAGCATTTTCCCCAGCTGAATTACATGGTCACAACCCGCTAATTTAAGTAAGTCCACAGAATCAGAGGAGTTGGCCGTAGCTACGATGGTCACATTTTCATCAAGCTCACGCACGGTGTTGCTGATGTTGGAATTCATCATATCGGTTCCGAGCGTAAGTACCATGGTGGCCTTTTCGATGCGCAGCTTTTTGTACGTTTCCGGATCATCGAGATCTCCAAACACCACCCGGTATCCTTCGTCAAAATACTCCAGTGCTTTGGGCAGATCGTTTACCAACAACACATATTCATAGTTGTACTGGTTTAACTTTTCGATGAGTGATGTTGAGATCGGATCAAGATGGGTAATAATTACGTGGTTTTCGGTCTCTTCGGGCAGTTCGCGAGGAGCACGGGCTTTGGATTGAGCTTCCAACCAGGGAGCATAGAAAAATTCGATGAAGGTAAATGGAAGAAGGATTAGCAGAGATACCATCCCCGAAAGCAACACTAACACAGAAAAAGCCCGACCCAAATCACTGGTAAAGGTTATATCACCAAATCCCAATGTAGACATAACGGTTAGCGTCCAATAAAAACCGGTTATCCAGCTGTGTTCCTGTCCCTCGTAGAGCATTATAGAATGGAACAAGATGGTATATACAACCACCAGAGCCAAAAGGGCAGCCAAAAACCGAAACAGTCTCCAGATGTTTACCTTTGTGCTGCGGCTTGCCAGAAAAAAGCTTATTTGAGAAGTAAAAAATTTCATCCGGCATTTTATTTTAACCCGAAAAGAGAAAAGATAAGAAACTTATGGACACTAACCATTTTCCATAGAACGAAATACCTCCGTTCTTAAAGTTTTACCGGATGTTAATTTTAATCCAGTACAAAGCGGAAAGTTATGGTACCCCATTGCGACTGCTGCGGGACTCCAGAAGGTAATCGCGAAAAACGCCAGCCCCGAAGCGTTCGCATAACTTCCCGTTCCAACTCAGGATTCATTTTTTTAAGTGGTATAATACGTCCAATGGAGCCATCCGGTTTAACCTCAAATCGGATAGTGAGAGTGGCCTCAGAACCGGTTGTATTGTCGGGCAGCTCTTGCACCATCGCATTTCGTTCAATATCTCCCTCCCAATTCAACTCATATGGTGCCGATTTTTCCTGTTCATTGCCCGTCCCCTGATCGGCATCCAATTCGCCGGTATTGCCCTGCTCATCACCACTGGTCTCTGCCCCCTCTTGCTGTACTTCATCCTCTTCGGTTTTGGGCGGTACAATCACTTCCTTTCGCTCTTCCGTGGCCGTTTCTTCCTGCGGATCCACCTTATCGGTTTCGGGCGTTTGTACTTCTTCCTCTTCCACCTCCTCTGTTTGGTCGGGTACATCTACAGGCTTGGTTGTTTCTTCGGTGGTTGCCTGTTGCTCCTCTACGGGATCGGGCTGCTCGGGCTCAGGCTCTTCGGGCTCGGTTTCAGAAGGGTTGGGCCGGGTGGCTACCTCTTCGGCTTGTTCTTCGGCATACTCAGCCGGAGTACCGGTTTGAAATTCCCCGAAATCTACTTCTATAAATGAAGGACGCACATTCGCCTCTATCGAAAAAGTATAGAGTAAGAAAATCACAAACAGAACAATATGCACCCCACCGGTGACGGCCAGCGCAAAGCGATCTTCGTTATTTAAATCCGGTCCCTTCATCGTACAATTATCTTTATCTCGATGACTGTTCCGTGGCCATCATGATGTTCAGTTCCAGTGCCTTGGCAATATTCATCACTCGTACGGCATCATCAATAATGGCATCCTTATCTGCCCTCAAAACGAGTGTAGTCTGGGGATTGTTGCTCTTGGCCTCTCTCAGGCTTGATGCCAGCATTCCACTGCTCGTCGGTTCACCATCCACAAAGAACTGTCCGTCTTTAGTAACCGCTACGGTTATAAACTGCGATTCGGTTTGCGCGCCGGTCTCGGCTTTCGGGATGTTCACTTTAATCCCAAAATTGGTGACAAACGAGGATGTCAGCAGAAAGAAAATAAGGAGCAACAATACAATATCGGTCAGTGACGACTGTGAAAACAGCGTCAATGGCTCCATGCGATCATCTTCTCTTCGAAAATCCATTAGCTTACCTTCTGATGTTCTTTATTTTTATAGGATGGTGCATTCAGCAGGTCAATAAAATCGGCCGATGCATTTTCCAACTCGTGGATCATGCGGTTGATTTTGCCCAACAGGAAGTTGTAAAAACCGTATGCAATAATTCCCACGATCAAACCGGTTGCGGTTGTTATCAGAGCCTCCCAGATTCCACCCGCCAGCACACTCGGATTTACATTGCCTTGAAGTGACTGAATATCCATAAAAGCTTCAATCATCCCTGTAACGGTACCGGTAAACCCTATAAGCGGTGCAACACCGGCGATTGTTGCCAGCCAGTTCATTCGCTTTTCCAGATGATAAATCTCTTTTTTACCGGCATTGGTAATGGAATCCTCAATATCCCGAATGGGACGCCCCAGGCGGCGAATTCCTGCTTTGAGAATCCGGGCCAGCGGTTTGTCAATCCCATCGCAATACGTTAATGCCCGTTGACGATCGCCATCCTTAAGCATTCCCTCGACGGTTCGTAAAAAGCCGTCTATTTCGACACGAGAGTTGTTCAGCGATCGCCAGCGCTCGGCAATCACATAAATGGCTACCAGTGAAAGGATAAACAAAGGTATCATTAGCACCCCGCCTTCCGCCAGTAATTCGAGCATCGACATGCTTTCTTGTTGTTCTGCGAGGCTTAAGGTATCAGCCGCCGTTGTAGTATCGGGCTGCGATTGTATCAAAAAGAAAAGTAACGCTTGCATAATTTTATATGTTATCGAATTCGTTTGATAAAGTTGTTGTCTGTGTAACGATCGGGGATCTCGTTGAGTGCCTGCTGGGCATCACCTATCGTCTCGAATTGACCGATCCCCACCCGGTAAAAAGTTGAACCTCTTACTTCGGCTTGGGTCAACAGCGCGCGAAAACCCGCGTCCTGAAAATCCTTTCGAATATTTTCGGCTTTCTGCATGCTTCTTAAAGAGTGCACAACTATTGTGTAACCGCCTGCCGATTGGTTAAGTTCGCCCTTTAAGCCAAATCGAGATTGCTGTTGTTCTTCCGTCTGATTGGGGCGGGATTCTTCATTTACTACTGAGTTTTGTTGTTCAGGTTCCGATACTTCCTCATTTTCGGAAGATGATAAACCTTGTCCTTCAGCTTGGGTGTCACCTGTCGGTAC
>CAZYOD010000094.1:0-7029 GCA_964648635.1 uncultured Balneolaceae bacterium
TGTCCTTACATGGATGGAGCTTTGGGCTCCGGCTTATCCGCCATCAAGTATTTATTAAACCAAGATACCGCTATATGTGCCGCTTCATTTAGTTTCTCTGATTCCTCAAAAAGATGGGATGCCCCGGGAATAATCTCTAAATGCTTTTGTGCACTTAGGTGCGACAATGCTTCCTTGTTGATACCGACAACCTCAGAATCAAGTTCACCTACCATTAACAAGGTTGGGCACCGTACTTTTGAAAGCTCTGACTTCACTAAATTTAAACGCCCTCCCAGGGAAATCACCGCTTTAATTGTATCCCCCAACTCTGAGGCTGTCTTTAAAGCCGTTGCTGCTCCGGTTTCGCTGCCAAGATAACCCAGATCAAACTTTTGATACTCAGAGTGACTGTGTAACCAATTTGTTGCAGCAATTAATCCTTTACTGAGCAGCTCGAGGCCTTTGGCATTATTCGGAATTTCTTGGCGCGAATCGTATGTATCAAAGGCAAGCGTACCAAACTTTTCTTGTTGAAATCTAAGAGCCAGTTTTCGTTCATGCGGCATTAAAGAAGATCGACCAACTCCGTGGGAGAATATAATCAAACTTTTAGCCTTAACCGGTAAACAAAGTTTTCCTTCTACATGATATCCATTAAATGGAAGTTGCATAGCTATTTCATACATAACAAACCTCCCAAATTACTGTCAGGTTACCAATCAAAGGTAAATATTAACTGACTTTTTACTGTGAGCTTTGGCACGGTCTCAGCGTCAGGGAAACTCCCTCAAGAATAGTCCGAAACGTTGTGTATCGAAAGGTGTTTTTCGCCAAGCAACGAACACCCCGATAAGCCGCATCAAAATCACTGGACTTACATCGAGTCCGGTCGCGTCTATAGAAGTTGCGCATAGGGGTATTCTTTTACAGTATAATAATGGCCGGAGAATTGCATGCTCTATCCAATAAATTTTTTCCGCCAGTTGTTAATTAGCTTATCTATTTCACCCCCGATTATAACAAGCAACCCAACTAAGCTAATCCACATCCACTGTTCGATGCTGAGTGGAACAGTACGGAAGATGGTTTGCATAAAACTGATATGCAGAACAGCCAAATGCGCAACGAAGGCTGCTATCACACTGACAAATAGAAATTTGTTTGAAAAAAAATCAATTTTGAAGATGCTCCGGTCCAATGAACGACAGTTAAGCACATGAAAAAATTGAAAAACCACCATTTGTGTCATTGCTGCCGTTCGCGCTACTTCCAGGCTGTCGGTTTCATAAAAAACCCACCAGAACATACCGAGTGTCCCGACTGCCAGCACTAGGCCAACGCCACCCAGTCGCTCAATCAACCGAGCTGTTAGAATTCCCTCTTGCGATGGCCGTGGTTTTCGTTTGAGGATACCCGGCTCTCCGGGTTCAAACGCCAGAGCTATATCCTGCAGGCCGTTTGTCACCAGATTAATCCATAAAATTTGTACTGCAATAAACGGCAGCGGCCAATTCATGATTACGGCCGCTAAAATTACGATCAGTTCTCCAGCGGCTGTCGATAGCAGAAAAAAGGTAACTTTTCGGATATTGGAAAAGACAATTCTTCCCTCTTCTATGGCTGATGTTATGGTAGCAAAATTATCATCCGAAAGAACCATATCGGATGCTTCGCGTGCAACATCGGTACCGCTTTTCCCCATCGCCACACCCAGATGTGCGGCCTGTAATGCAGGGGCATCATTTACACCATCCCCGGTAACAGCCACTACCTCACCTAAACTTTTAAGTCGATTGACAATACGAAATTTGTGTTCAGGCGTAACCCGGGCAAAAATGTTAAAATTCATAAGCTTTTGATCCAGCTCCTCATCAGAAAGCTGATCAAGCACGGTCCCCTCCAGCGCGCCACACTTCTTTTCGTCTAACCCTAACTGTCTCCCTATAGCAGTGGCTGTTTCGACGTGATCTCCGGTGATCATAATTACCTTTATCCCGGATTTATGAACATTTTTAACGGCCTCTGCTACCTCAGGGCGAATGGGATCCTCCATGCCCTGTAAACCGGTGAATATAAATCCATCGTTGAATATAGACGAGTCATCTAAATTGTTAGCATCCGACTCACGAAATGCCATTGCCAGTACACGTAATCCATCTTTCCCCATCCGGGTAGCGGCGGATCGAATCAATTCATGGTCTATCGGTACTGTTTTTCCATCGATTAACATTTGATCACACTTTTCGAGAACTGTTTCCGGAGCACCTTTTAGAAAGATCAGCTTTTGGTCGTCTAATTTGTTTAAAGTAGCCATGAATTTTTTTTCTGGCTCAAACGGCAACATATCCAGCTCTTCCATTGACAAGCGAACATCCGACAATTGAATACCACCTTTATAAGCCGATACATGCAGTGCTATTTCAGTAGGATCCCCCTGCGGCTCCCCAGCCTCCACACTCTCAACATTCACTTCGTTTGCTAATGTGCCTGCTAAAAGCGTTTTGTAAAGGGCGGTGTCCGGTTTTGGGGAAACCCTTGAATCATCCCTGATTAGAGACCCTTCCAGCTGATAACCCGCTTCGGTGGTATAATATTTTTTATCCTCCGCCCATATCTGACGTACCGTCATCTGATTTTTAGTAAGGGTCCCTGTTTTATCTGAACCAATAACCGTGGTACTGCCAAGTGTCTCTACAGCAGGCAATGAGCGAATAATGGCCCTGCGATTAGCCATTTTTTGAACTCCTATAGCCAATGTCACAGTAAGTACAACCGGTAAACCCTCCGGAATCGCTGAAACTGCCATAGCGACAACGGTAATAAATATTTCTGAAGGATCCATCTCATATAGGATACCAATGGCAGCGATCAGAAGAGCAAAAATCATAATGATATAGCCGATATTTTTGCCCAGCCTATCAACCTTTTGCTGCAGTGGGGTTTCGCTTTTACCGATATCTTGAACCGTGGTCGCAATTTTTCCCAGCTCTGTTGAACTGCCGGTACGAACTACCACCGCTTTTGCCCGTCCGCGAGAGACGATCGTACCGGCAAAAACCATGTTGTTCTGATCGGCGGGAACTATTCCCTCGGTCTCCAATGGAGATACCTGCTTTCTTATTACTGCTGATTCACCGGTAAGAGCTGACTCGTTTACTTCCAGTGATTTGATTTTAATAAGTCGCATATCAGCAGCCACTCGTACTCCGGAAGTGAGCAATACAACATCGCCGGGCACAAGATCACGACTGGGGATCTCAACTTCTTGGCCATCCCTAATAACCTCCGCTTTAGGATCCGACAACTTCGCAAGTGACTGTATCGCACTTTGCGCCTTATTCTCTTGGATATATCCTATTAGCGCATTGAGCAAAACTACAACAGAAATGACTGCAGAATCGATATAGTCCTGCAGTACAAAGGTTATAAAAGCGGCCGCCACCAGTATGTAGATCAGAGGGTCTTTAAACTGATGGACCAGTATCTGCCAACGGCTCAAACCGGTATCCGTTTCAATTTCATTTGGCCCAAATAATGAAATACGGATTTTTACTTCCTCCCTGCTTAACCCTTTAGCGGGAGAAGTTTTTAGGCTTTGGCAAACATCCTCTTCTGACAAGGTATACCAAAGTCGATCTGTCTTTTCTATCTCACTTAACGTTTCGGTTTGGTCTGCCATAGAACTGTTCTCTTGATCATTTTTGGATTTACTGATGCTTTTCTGAATGGCTTACAATAGAGAACAATCAATCCGGATACTTTATATCCGTTTATATTTACCGATTAGTTCATCCTTATCCAGAATGTGCCCATTCATGGCATCAATTACCTGTTGCTTTGTGGCACCGGGACCTAAATCCAATAGCGTATCCAGTGCATACAATTTAAGGTGGTAGCCGTGCGTACCTCCCGGCGGACAAGGTCCACCGTAGCCGTATTTTTTAAAATCGTTCGTACCCTGTATAGCTCCGTTAGCAAGCTTCTGATCGCGTGATATATTTTCTTCAAGTTGAGCTGTCTCGGCAGGGATATTGAAAACAACCCAATGCACCCATGTTTTTGCCGGAGCGTCGGGGTCATCAAAAATAATGGCAAATGACTGCGTACCATCTGGTGCCCCATTCCATTTTAGCGGAGGTGATACATTCGCACCATCACATGTATATTTAGCCGGGATTAATTCTTGGTTGGAAAAAGCGGTGCTCTCTAAAACTAATGGCATATTTTACCCCCCTCTTTCTTGTGTTTCCTAATATATAACTTAGCAATCATCAGTTGAGAAAAAAACGCCCAAAGATCCACTATCTTTTGGTAAGGATTTTCCTGTCAATATTCCATTATCTTATCTGTTACTATGATTAAAAGAGTGACCACAGAAATAGGATAGAGAGTGAAAAATGAAAGGAAAAGTAGCTATCATCACTGGTGCAGCTTCAGGAATTGGGAGAGCAACGGCCGAACTTTTTGCCGTTCACGGCGCTTTTGTAGTAGCGGCAGATATCAATATAGATGCCGCAAGAGAAACGCTGGAATTGATAAAAAAATCCGGAGAAAAAGGGATCGCCCTGGAAGTTGATATCAGTCAAGAAGATCAGGTGAAGTCAATGGTCGAAGAAACTATCGATAGATTTGGTCAACTTGATTTCGCTTGCAACAATGCCGGCATTGAAGGTGAGCAAGCATTTACCACGGAGTGTTCTCCTGAAAACTGGTCACGAGTTATAGATATAAATCTTCGAGGCACTTGGCTCTGCATGAAATACGAGATCCCTGAAATGCTCAAAAATACGGAAGGTGCCATCGTTAACATTTCTTCTATCGCCGGTTTGCTGGGATTCGCGGGGTTACCGGCATATGTATCGAGCAAACATGGTATTAACGGGTTGACGAAAACCGCAGCCCTTGAATATGCCAACCGTGGAATTCGAATAAACTCGGTATGTCCGGCCGCTGTGCAAACTGCTATGATTGACCGCATTTTAGGAGAAGAAGGGGAAAGTCGTGCGGATTTGATAAAACAACATCCGATGGAAAGATTCGGGAGACCGGAAGAAGTAGCGGAAGCTGCAGTATGGCTCTGTTCCGAAAAAGCCTCGTTTATAACCGGTCAGACATTAGCTGTTGACGGCGGATTTACTGTTCGATAATTGCCTAAAGAATTGAACAAATAAAAAATGCCAGTGGTTTCCTTGCGTCGGTTTCACCCGCGTCAAGTTCGAGAGGTATATTCTCAGTCCTTTTAACGGGACACCCTCAACCACTGGCACTTATAATATAATATACGGCCGAGGATCTAAATGTAAGGTTCTCGTCGTTATCACTGTAAAAATTTCCCCTACACCCAATAATCATTTTTCACTCATCAACTAAGTGATACCGTAGGAACTTTTTTATATTTGCGTATCGAAACTTACTAACCAGCTCCTAAGCACTTTTAAAGTATAGTACTTTGAAACAACCCAAATATATCGCCGCAGATGAAGCCGTAAAATCTATCAAATCAGGTAACCGCGTTTTTATCCACAGCGTAGCAGCCGCTCCCCATTATCTGCTAAAAGCCATGGTTGATCGGTCAGACGATTTAAAAGATGTGGAGATCGTTCAACTCCATACCGAAGGTGAGGCATTATACGCTGATCCCAAATACAAAGACAGCTTTTATACAAATGCTCTTTTTGTAGGCTCCAATGTCCGAAAGGCTGTCAATGAGGGCCGCGGCGATTACCTACCCATTTTTCTGAGTGAGGTTCCTAATCTATTCCGCAATAACATCCTTCCCCTCGATGTAGCGCTGGTCCATGTTTCCCCGCCGGATAAACATGGCTTTTGCTCGCTCGGTGTATCGGTGGATGCATCTCGCGCAGCGGTTCAATCCGCCAAAAAAATCATTGCCCAAGTAAATCCGCGCATGCCAAGAACACATGGCGATGGAATTGTGCATATGGAACGATTTGACGCAATGGTGGAATACGAGACTGATTTACCGGAACATAAACCCGATCAGCCGGGAGAAGTTGAACTTAAGATCGGAAAATATTGTGCCGACCTTATTGAAGACGGAGCTACCCTGCAGATGGGCATTGGAGCCATTCCAAATGCCGTTCTAAAATCTCTCCACAGCCACAAAGATCTCGGCATTCATACTGAGATGTTTTCGGATGGCATTATTGAGCTGGTTGAGAAGGGAATCATCAACGGTCGAAACAAAAGGAAACATCCCGGAAAAATTGTATCCAGCTTTTTAATGGGATCAAAAAAGTTATATGATTTCGTGGATGATAATCCACAGGTAGCTATGCTGGATGTAGCCTATGTTAATGATACTTCGGTTATTCGCAAGAACCCCCAAGTCACCGCCATCAACAGTGCCGTTGAAGTAGATCTTACCGGCCAGGTCTGTGCAGATTCTATCGGAACCTATCACTATTCCGGAGTCGGCGGGCAGATGGATTTCATTCGGGGTGCTTCTCTGAGCCCGGGGGGAAAACCGATTATAGCATTGCCCTCAACAACGCGAAAAGGAATATCTCGCATTGTTCCTTATCTCAAGCCGGGAGCGGGAGTAGTAACCACTCGGGCTCATGTACATTATGTAGTTACCGAGTACGGCGTAGCTAATCTATACGGAAAAAACATGCATCAGCGCGCGAGGGCTTTAATTGATATCGCTCACCCCGATCACCGCGAGGAACTTGAAAAAGAGGCCTATAATAGATTTTCAGAACTGGCTTCGCAATAGAATTCAGTCTTAAAAAACCGGGAGTGAATCTAAGAAAAACATATCCCTTATCCCTTTATAGCAGATGCTTCTGCCCGAATAGTAACAATCAACGATTCGAATGCCTCCGTCTTTGTCAGGTAAGCGGAGGCTCCTGCATTGCGCATGTCCTGCATTATCCTTGGGCTTTCGTGAAGTGATACCCCAACAATCCGCACATCCGGCATCTTGGCTTTTATTTGCTTTGTCGCCTCAATGCCATCCATCTTCGGCATACTAACATCCATTAAAATTACATCAGGCAACGTTTTCAGGCTCATGATTACAGC
>CAZYOD010000094.1:7129-8664 GCA_964648635.1 uncultured Balneolaceae bacterium
ACCTGCCATATTTTACAGATGCCAATTCCTTGTTCTTTAAATCAAACCCTTCTCCTTCATCTTCTACCGTTACCTGTAATTGTTCGGCATTTCGCCTTAAACGGACCATAGCCTGTTTTTCGGAAGTATGCTTTAGGACATTAAACAGCAGCTCCCTGACGCTTTGAAGGACGGTTGTCCTTACCTCATCATCAAGTGGCTTTGGTTGTTCGTCATCATCAATAGTAACGGTAAGCCCGTGTTCTGCAAATTTTTCAGTCAGCCAGTTTATACTTGCCCTGATATCTTCACTGACCGAGGGAGGCGGTTTTAAATCCGAAGTGAGATCACGAGTATATCTTATGGCCTCGTCCATAATTTTCTCCAACTCATCTACAATCGGCGCAATCTCTTTGGCAAATTGCCCGTTCTGCAACTCATTTATCTTCATCTTACATAGGGCATGCAGTTGCCCCAAATTATCATGAAGCTCAGTCGCCAGCTGTTGTCGCTGTTTTTCCTCCGTTCTACTTATCTGAATGGCCAACGATCGTAATTTATCTTGATATGATAACAAAGATTGGGTTCTCTCTTCCACCTGCTCCTCGAGGGATTCGTTCATTAGTTTCAATTCTTCCTGAGCCTCTTTGCGTTCAGTAATATCGGTAAAAATCACGGCAACTTTTCGTTCTTCCGGCTCCCCCATACGAAAGGAAGACAGGTCAAGCCAACGACCTATTTCTTCAACATAAATCTCATCATGAAACGGCTCTCCCGTTAACGCCACCTTGCCATTTCGCCGGAGCATATCCTTTCCAAGATCCGGGATCACTTCTTTGGCGGATTTTCCATCAACATTTTCCAATCCGGAGTGTTTTTTATACGCAGGATTGGTTTCAAGAAAATAAAAGTTTACCGGCTCGTTGTTTTCATCAAATTCCATTTGGATAGCGGCGAAACCTTCGTTCATGCTTTTAAACAGCGATCGATATCTCTCTTCACTCTTGCGCAACTCTCGCTGAGCCTGCCACCGTTCGGTAACATCCAAAACCACAAGCATACCGGCAATAACCTCTCCGCTTTCATCTTCTATGGGAAGTGTTTTTACCAATAAGTGCCGGTCTTGGTATTCCACCTCAAATGTACTCATTTCTCCATCGAGTGCTGCTTGGAAATAGGGCTCAATTTTTTTTATAAGCTCATCCGGGTAGATGTCGGTGATCTTATTTCCGATTCGATCCTCGGGATCAACACCCAACGCTTCCACCAGCTTTCCCCCAATAGCTGTAAATCGCAACTCCTTGTCAAACAGACCAACAGCCCCGTTCGGAAAGTTTTCGACGAGCGTTCTATACTTCTCCTCATTTCTGCGGAAGGCTTCTTCGGCTTTTTTTCGCCTTGTAATATTGCGCGTAGTTCCGGCTATGACTTCAACCTCATTATCCCTGTTCAGCACTGGCACGAATAAATATTCATAAAACTGTTTGCCGAGCTTAGCATGGGGAAAAGAAACCTCTCCCTGGACCGGCTCTTTTGTTGCAATAACCTGATCAATT
>CAZYOD010000095.1:0-8646 GCA_964648635.1 uncultured Balneolaceae bacterium
AGTACGCGGCGCGGCGGATATCGTCGAAGTGGTCGAAGACTACGTAAAACTGAAGCGATCAGGCCGCAGCTGGAAAGGACTATGTCCGTTTCATGATGAGAAAACAGCCTCTTTTCATGTTACGCCTGACTTGGGAATTTACAAATGCTTTGGCTGCGGAGAGTCCGGAGACGTCTTTAATTTTGTGATGGAAATGGAAGGTGTCGGATTTACGGAGGCACTGCGCTCGTTGGCCGACCGCTATGGTGTTTCGCTGCCCGAAAAAGATGCCGAAGAATTTGACGAGGAACACAACCTTCGCGAGGGGATTTATCACGCTCTTAAATATGCCGGTGTGTTTTTTTATCGTCACCTCATGGAAACTAAAGAGGCCGAAAAGGCGCGTGATTATCTTGAGGAAAGAGGCTATGGCGGAGATATCATCAAAAAGTACGGCTTGGGATATGCACCTTCCGGCGGAGAAAAGCTTTTCAAGGCAGCTCTCGACTCCGGACTGAATGAAGAATATCTACTCGAGGCGGGACTGATAAAGCCGAGCAATCATGGCGACGGTTTCTATGACGCTTTTCGCGGACGCTTAATGTTCCCGATCTTTAATCCCTCGGGAAAAGTTATTGCCTATGCCGGACGCGTTCTCGGAAATGAGAAAACGGCAAAGTATATCAATTCGCCTCAGACGAAAGTTTATAACAAGAGCAAAGTGCTGTACGGCATAAACTTTGCTAAAAATGAGATCCGAAAAACGGACGAAGTCATTTTAGTGGAAGGTTATACGGATGTGATTTCGCTGCAGCAGTATGGCGTGGATAACGTAGCGGCCTCCAGCGGCACGTCGCTGACGCCTGACCAAATGAAACTGCTGCATCGCTATGGTGAAACGATCACAATGATATACGATTCTGATTCCGCCGGTCAGCGTGCAATGAAGCGGGGCATCAATATTGCGCTGCGTGAGGGGATGGACGTAAAATTGCTGGAGTTACCCGAGGGCGAAGACCCCGACTCCTTTATACGGCAGTTTGGAAAGGATTCTTTTAAGGAGATGAAGAAAGAAGAATCTGAGGATTTTCTTACGTATCAGGTTCACAAAGCTAAAGCTGAGGGCAAGTGGGAAGATCCCACAGAAAAGAAAAAGGTGATTTCAGAAATTCTGGAAAGTATTGCCCACATGCCGGATCCGGTATCCCGGGAAACTTTTGTGCAGCATTTGAACAGCAAGGCAAAGGTAGGAGATCGGGCGTTGTTTGATGAACTGGGGAAAATCAGAAAGCGAGTTAAAGAAGAACGTAAAAAGGCCAAGCAGCGCGAACGGCGTCGAAGAGAACGCGAAGCACGTCAGCAAAATGAGGATCAACGTTCCAAGCCCCCTGCACCGCACACGGTCGGATTTAACGAGCAAGTGGAATCCAATCAGCCGAAAAAGAAAGCACCCGAACCGCCCAAAAAGCGACCCAATTACGAGAAGGAGTTAATCCGATTGATGCTGATGTATGACCGTGATATGATTGATTATATCGGATCGCATTGCAATGGACAGCAGTTTGAGGACGAGCAGCTACGCAACTTTTATGAGGATATTATTGAGCGGTATAAAGATGAGGAAAAGGTTTCAGTTGAGGCATATGCCGACCGCGAGCATCCGTATCCCAAGCTCGTAGGTGAAATTGTATTGGAAGAGCATTCGGTAAGCGATCGCCATCACGAAAAAGTAGGTGTGCAGTATAAAAAAGATAAAAACCCGTATCGTACGGCAAAGGGAGCGTTAAAGGCGTTGAAAATCCATTATCTGGATCGCCTGCAGGTAGATCTGTACGAACGGTATAGCGGATCGGATGATGAAGCCGAGTGTAAAAAAGTGATGAAGGCTATGAAAGAGGCCGGACGGCAGCGCACTATTTTGCAGCAGTCGCCAATCGATGAACTTTTCCCGGATCCCGATTCGGATGCGGCGAAAAAAGTATCCGATAAAGTTTTTGATTATAAAATGAAACACGAGCGTGAATAATGAGTGATAAGTGACACGTGGTGAGTAACCTGTTTACCGGTTGAAAATAAAATGGTTTGTAAGTTGATAGCTAGAAAAGAATGGCTGATTTTACTGCTGAATTAAACACTGCCCGAGAAGCCGCAAAGTCCGCCGCCGAAGTTATCCGGCAATATCAAAGAGAAGATAATTTTTCGGTGGATTATAAAGGCAAGAATGACTTGGTTACCGAAGCTGATTTGAAGGCTGAGGAAAAAATTTTGTCGTTTATCAACAAAGAGTTTCCCGGCGACTATATTTTGGCTGAAGAAACGGCGGAGGAATTATCAATGCCCGAAGGGCGGACATGGTTGATTGACCCAATTGACGGAACAACTAATTTTACCCACGGATTTCCTATCTACTGCGTGTCTATTGGATTGTGGGAAAACCGACAACCGAAAATGGGTTTGGTGCTGGAAGTGGCCAACGGGGAATGTTTTACTGCAATAGCCGGAGAAGGTGCTTGTCTCAATGACAAACCTATTTCCGTATCAAAACGGGAGGATCCGAAGCAGGCTTTGGTCGGTACCGGTTTTCCATACAACGATTTGAGCCTGGTGGACCACTATCTGCAGTTTTTCCAGATGTTGATGTCATCAACCCAAGGTGTTCGCAGACCCGGGGCCGCGGCTTATGATTTGTGTTGTGTTGCATGCGGACGTTTCGATGGGTTTTACGAGTATGCTCTCAATCCCTGGGATGTAGCCGCGGGAGCGTTGATTGTGCAAGAGGCAGGCGGTGTGGTGACCGACTGGTCAGGCGAAGATCACTGGCTACTTGGGAAACGTATTGTGGCGGGAAATCCGGCGATCCATGATTTCTTACTTGAGGAAATGGAGAAGCATTTTTCGGATGATGAGATAAAAGCGAAGTAAATACTAACCTTCTCGCTTTTCACTTCTTGCTTTTACCTAATCGGATCTGTCTCGAAGAATGTTTCAAATGAACCCATCGGTATAGGTCCGTTGTGATATTTAAAAGGCTCTCCATACTTTGCGCCAATCAAGTGTCCAAAATGACGAGCGCGAGCTTCAATCCCCTCAAAAAATTCTTTGTTTGAGATGTAGGTTTCGGGTTCGTCTCCCGGATTTTGCACGTTAAACTGTGTTTCAAAAGCTAGAAGCGCGTTTTTTTTGATTTTAATTGTTTCACTGATATCAAAAACAACATCCGGCTCGAACGGACGGTCCTGCATATAATGCAGTACATGCGACGGACGCCATTTTTTTTGAGGATTTCCATCAGCATCCAAAGTTTTTAATTTCGTTAATCCGCTGAAGAAAATAGCATCGAGCGCCAGTTGAGTTGCATTTCCGTGATCGGGGTGTCGGTCTGATGGTGCGCCCACCAGGCAAATGTGTGGACGGTAAGTGCGAATTTCCCGGATGATTTTCTTCTGATATTCACGTGTGCTTTCCAGTTTAGTATCCGGCAGTCCCAGGTTTTCGCGAACTTCTAATCCGATGATATCCGCCGCGTTTGAAGCCTCTTTCATTCGTTGCTCAGGAGTACCGCGACTGCCCATTTCTCCGCGTGTAAAATCTACCACGCCCACTTTTTTGCCTTGGTTTACAAGTGCGGCCAGTGTGCCGCCGCAGCAAAGTTCGGTATCATCGGGATGCGCAGCTAAAGCTAGAATGTCTAGTTTCATAATTCCTTATCGGTTAGTTTGTCGTAAATATAGGTTAAATTTGATGAATCCTTAAAAACATGAGACGCAAAAACTTTCCTGGGAACTATTTTTATTTAGGATGCGTAGAGGCGTATCTTTTAGAACCATTCGGGTATGTCCAATTGAGTCGCTATTTGGGCAGTTTAACCTGGGATGTTCGGAATGCGTTTTTGGAGGGTATCCGGCTTATAAACAGCACAGCTTGACTCTGTGAAAGGTGTCCGCTACGAATAATCGAACAAAGGTTAACGGATACAGCAGATTTTCACAAGAATAAGTATTTGAGTTCATTGGATCATATCCCCACCTTCTTTAAGTTAAAATGTCATGCTGTCCGCCAGTTGGCGGATCAGCATCTGGAATTTACATTTTACTTGTAAGTAATATTGCCCGATAAAAATATCCACATACTAATAATCGGTTTCGTTTGGCCCGAGCCCAAATCCTCGGCAGCCGGTCGGCGTATGATGCAGATAATTACCCTATTCCGACAGCAGGGTTGGGAAGTAACTTTTGTCAGTGCTGCAACTGAAAGCGAGCACGCCTCAGACCTTCAGAGTATGGGCGTGGATTGCAAATCCATCAAGATAAATAGCTCTTCATTTGATGGTTTTATCGAGTCCTTGAAGCCCGACATTGTATTATTTGATCGTTTTATAACCGAAGAGCAGTTTGGCTGGCGGGTCGCGGAGCGTTGTCCCGCTGCCGTCCGCATATTAGATACCGAGGACCTGCATTGCCTTCGCCGGGCTCGAAAGAAATCTTTAAAAGAGGAGAGAGACGTAGAAGACGCGGATTTGCTATCTGCTAAGGATGCGAAGCGCGAGATCGCCAGCATCTATCGCAGTGATCTTACACTGATGATTTCCGAAGCTGAAATGACCTTGCTGAAGGAACTGTTTGGTGTGGATGAGAATCTGCTGCACTATCTGCCTTTTTTGTTAAATCCTATTGATAATGCGATGCTGAATACGTCGCCGGATTACGAATCGAGGAACCATTTTGTGACGATTGGTAATTTCCAGCATGGTCCAAATATGGATGGAGTTGAATATTTGAGAAAAGAAATATGGCCTCGAATTGCTGAGCAATTACCGGCAGCTAAGCTTTATGTGTACGGGGCATATCCAACCCAGCGAGCCGAGCAGTTACATAACCCTCAAGAAAATTTTTATATCGAAGGGAGAGCAAAAGACGCAAAAGAAGTTGTAAGTCAGGCAAAAGTAATGCTGGCACCGCTGCGGTTTGGAGCCGGACTCAAAGGAAAACTTATTGAGGCGATGGAATGCGGTACTCCGAGCGTAACGACGGCAATCGGGGCTGAGGGCATAAATGGGTCGTTGGGATGGAGCGGTGAAATTACCGATGATCCGGATCTTTTTGCCGCAGCTGCTGTTAGATTGTTTACTGATGAGGAGTCATGGAAAAAAGCACAAAATCGAGCTGTAGAAATAGTAAATAGACGTTTTGCACAGCCGAATTTCAGATCTGGATTTTTAGGAAGGCTCATTGAAATTCGAGAAAACCTAAAAGATCACCGTTTGAAAAATTTTACCGGTCAAATGCTCATGCATCACACTGTGGCCAGTTCTAAGTATATGTCGCGCTGGATAGAAGAAAAAAACAGCTGAAGGAACGATATTTAATGTCATCATAATTTCTTATAATTAAATGATATCGTTTACTAAACTATACAATATTATGGACGAAGAAATTATTGAAAATCTGAACGAGGAGTTGGACGATGCCTTGGAACGCGGACGAAAGTTAGTTGAAGATGAACATTTGGCCGAGCGGTTCGAGGAATTGCGGCAACAAGCGGAGACCTTGATTCGAAAACATCCCGTTAAAAGTGTAGCAGGTGGACTTGTACTCGGATATATTTTTGGCAAGCTTCTGAGCTCCGACGATTAATATGAAAAAAGAAAAAACTAAAGACCAGTTAGGAGAACGGCTTAAAGCAGTTTCTACTGACTTGAAGCATTATATTGAAAAGCGTATTGAGTTGGTTTTACTCAATGTCGGTGAATCTGTTGCAGGCTGGTTGGCCGCTTCTATCCATAGAGCAGCAGGAGGTTTGTTGCTAATACTGGGAGTCTGTTTCTTACTTGTTGCATTGGCGATCTATTTAGGAAACCTGCTGGAAAGTGAAAGCTTGGGTTATGTATCTGTCGGTGTTCCTCTTTTGCTGCTGGGACTTCTTTTTATGTATTTAAAGCCGAAAGGACTTTTTAAAAAATTAGAACATCTTTTTGAGGCAGAAGTAATTAAAGCTATTGAAGAGAACGGAAGAACCAAACAAAAGAAAATTGAATCTCCGGAAACGGCGCGTACAAAGGTAAGAGAAGAGTAAATATATTATGGCAAAGGATCGTATAGACGAGCTTGAAAAAAAGAAGCAGGAACTGGAAGAACAATTACATAAAATTGAAGGAGAGTTGGACAACTCAATGGATCAGGTTCGTAATAAAGTAAGTTCAACTCTGGATCCCAAAACTATCATTCGCAAATATCCGCTGCCCATTGTAGGTGCTTCTGCGCTTCTGGGATTTCTATTAGGGCACAAGGGAAAGTCCTCTTCTAAGAAATCACGTTCTACTTCCTCTAATGGGATGGGGAAGCTGCTTTTTTCCGAATTAAAACGAGTAGCTACTAAAAAAGCTGTTTCATTTGCTACGGATTATGTTGACGAGCTGCTGGAAAGAAAAGCAAATGAGCACATGCCACCTGATAATGGCGAAAAGGTAAGTTAAAATAGCCTTTCCCTTTTTGTAACAATTCTTATACTGCTTCGTGTAAGCTCACGAACGATAAGCAAAATTTAAAATCAACTAGAAAACATGCGTAAAGGGATTCTGCTTCTCTTCTTTGGACTCGTTTTACACTTCACCCCTCAGGCTCAGGATACTCAACAAATTTCGTTGCAGGAGGCTATTAATATTGCCATTGAGAATAATTATCAACTCCAAATAGCAAAGAACAATTTTGAGTTAGCTGAAGAGCAGGTTCTAAATGAGAAAGGAGATTTTCTGCCTTCTTTAAATGGAAGGTTAAGTGGCGGGCGTACCGGCGGAAGTCAGTTTGTACCGGGTACCGGTAACTTTGCAAATACAATAAATCAGGGTTTAAGCGGCTCCATAAGTACGGACCTCCCAATTTTTGCCGGATTTCAGAACATAAATAGCCTTAAGAGCAGCAGGTTTGACAGGCAGTCCGAAAAAGAAAATCTGGAGTGGGTTAGAGAAACGGTTATTTTCCAAACCGTTAGCAGTTACTTGCAAATACTTCTAAATAAGAAATTATTAGAGATAGACAGAGAGAACTTAGCTTCGTCCAGAAAAACACTGGAACAGGTTAAAGCGCAGGTAGAAGTAGGATCGCGTCCGTCTGTAGATTTGTATAACCAAGAATCTATAGTTGCTAATAATGAATTGCAGGTTGTAAATTCAGAAAATGCGCTAAAGAACAGCAGAATTGAACTAATCCGACAATTGCAGGTAGATCCTCTTAAGGAATATGAATTTTCTATTCCAGATGTACAGCCTGAGGATATTTCCGAACCCCACTACGATCTCGATAAGTTGGTGGAAGTAGCGTTAGAGAATCGATCAGATCTGGAGCGAGATAAGCTTACCATTGAGTCAATTGATAATCAGCTGAAAGTAGCAAAAGCCAGTATTTATCCCAGCTTGAGTTTGTCCGGATCTATGCAAACCGATTATAGTGATCAGGTAAACTTTTCTTTTAACGACCAGTTTTTTGATCAGAATGTAGTTAAAAGCTTAGGACTCACTTTGAATATTCCTTTATTCAACAACTTTGATCGTCGTCTGAATATACAGTCTCAGGAAATTAATTATCGTAATGCAAAGCTAAATCTGGAAAATGCTGAGCTGCAGGTTATGCAAGAAGTTAATCAGGCTTTTTCTGATTATGAGTCTTATGCAAAGCAGCTGGAGTCTTCTCAAAAAGCACTAACTGCTGCTGAAAAATCATATGAAACCCAAAAACAGCGTTATGAAGTTGGAGCCGGTACGCTAATTGAACTGAGTGATGCAAATGCCCAATTTATTCAGGCACAATCAAATAGAGCTCAAGCTCTTTTTAGAGTATTATTCCAAGAGAAATTGATGGACTATTATCTTGGTAAGATAGATAACAATATTACGATAGAATAAGCGTAGGTGCCGGAGAAACCATCGTCGTGGGAAGTTTATCGTATGTTATCTAAAGATCTTTCAGACGGTGACTGAGTAAAACATTAATAATATAATTCAGCCGATAAATTAAGTGAGTTTATGCCTAAACAAGTAATTCAAGTCAGCGATCTCACGAAAATTTATCAGATGGGAAACCAGGAGGTGCGTGCGTTGGATGGGGTCTCGTTTGATGTGCAGAAAAATGAATACATAGCAATAATGGGACCATCGGGATCAGGTAAGTCAACGATGATGAACCTTATTGGTTGCCTGGATACCCCCACATCGGGCACTTATATTTTGAACGGACAGGATGTAAGTGAGTTAGAAGATGCAGAACTGGCCGAGGTTCGTAACCGAGAAATTGGTTTTGTTTTCCAGACGTTTAACTTACTGCCCCGTACTGATTGCCTGTCAAATGTGGAATTACCCCTTATTTATTCAGGAGTTAAGACAGCTGAGCGTAATCGCCGAGCTGCTGAAACACTTGAGCGGGTGGGCTTGGGAGATCGTATTGATCACAAACCCAATGAACTTTCCGGCGGACAGCGACAGCGTGTTGCTATTGCCAGAGCTTTGGTAAATAATCCATCTATTCTGTTAGCTGATGAGCCCACCGGGAACCTTGACACCCAGACGGGCGATGAAATAATGATGCTGTTTGAAGAGCTGTATAGGATGGGTAACACTATTTTGGTTGTTACTCACGAGCAGGAGATTGCTGACCACGCGCGGCGTATTATTCGACT
>CAZYOD010000096.1:0-8640 GCA_964648635.1 uncultured Balneolaceae bacterium
CTCGGCTTTGCGATGATATTCTACTATCTGGTAAAATCTCTTTTCGATGGAGAAAAAGCGGTAGCAAACCCGTGGGGGAGCCGTGCACTTGAATGGCAAGTATCATCCCGACCGCCGCTTCATAACTTCCACCACACACCGGTTATTGTTAACGGTCCGTATGATTATCACAAGCCGATGGAGGAGTTTCAGCTTGGCCTGGCGGAATCGGGCAATGGTCATGGACACGAAGCCGTCCATGCTGACGACGAAGAAATTACAGCTGAATAACAGAGCATTAACCTAATAATAGCAATTACAGATTATGGCAGATCATTCATCATCCGCAACCCATTCACAATTTATGCAGCATCACTTTGTGGATGCCGATCAGCAGTTCGAATCCGCCAAAATGGGAATGTGGATATTCCTCGTTACTGAGATCCTGTTTTTTGGTGGTCTTTTTGCAGCCTATATTGTTTATCGCTTATGGTACCCCGAGCTATTTACCATGGCTTCCGAACAACTCGATACTTTTTGGGGCGGTGTTAATACTATTGTTTTGATTGGCAGTAGCTTGACGGTGGCAATGGCAATTAAGTCAGCACAGCTAAATCAGAAGCGAAATATTGCTATTAATTTAGGAATTACACTGGCCTTGGCTGCTGTCTTTATGGTGATTAAGTATTTCGAATGGACGCACAAGTTTCACCTTGGAATATTCCCCGGTGAATTTTATAGCTTCGACGGCATCGATCACCCACAGGCCAATGTATTTTTTAGCCTTTACTATTTGATGACCGGTCTGCACGGGATTCACGTTGTGATAGGAATTGGTTTGATGGCATGGCTTCTGTGGCGAGCTAACAAAGGTCATTTTACCAGCGAGTATTATACGCCAGTCGAAATTACCGGTCTCTATTGGCACCTTGTGGATATCATTTGGATTTTCCTCTTCCCACTGTTCTACCTAATTGATTAGTAACTTTAAAACGATTTGACTCATGAGCGGACATCATATATCAACGGACAAAACATTACTCGGCACTGCGGGCGCTTTACTGATTCTTACCATTTTGACAGTCGTCGTCCACTTTATTCATATCCCGAATCCCTGGTCAATTATTGTAGCAATGGGAATCGCGGTATTTAAAGCCACTTTGGTAGCATTATTCTTTATGAATCTTTATTGGGATAAGCGATTTAATACCATGTTATTAATTTCATCTCTCGCATTCTTTGCACTGTTAGTTGGCTTAACGCTCTTGGATACATTATTCCGTCCGGAAGTGCTGCCTAGCTTCTAAAAGAAGTGGTATTAGTTTAAAAGCCGATTACAATTCGTGATCGGCTTTTTTTATTGCATGAGTTGCCGATTAATGAGTGGGAAGCTTGCTATCGTCTTCCGCTATAAGGAGAAATAGAAGAAACTCTAAGGCTACTAAAAAAGCGATTCCCGTTAAATGAATCACTTGATAAACAGGCGGCAAACTCAGGTAATATAGGCCGATACCGGTGATAATTTGCAGAAGAATCAGTCCAAAGACAGCCGTTCCTATTTTTTGGATCATAGCCGAATCTGTCCACCAGCGGGACAAGTAAAATACCGCTCCCCCTGCAATTAACACGACCCAGGAAAAAGTGCGGTGAACTTCATCAATTAATCCCACTCTTGATATCCAAGTTTCGCGGGGAGGAGGTTCCGCAAGATTTTTCAGCACATCTATTACCTCTCGCACCTGGGTGCCCAAAATAAGCTGTATAAACGTACTGACGATCAAAAAGATGACTACGCCAAACATTATACGGCTCACTTTTGGTTTTAGGCTAACTTTTAACTCATTGGCAGAAGCTTTAAAGACAGCATAGATGAGTGTCATCATGATGAGCATTGCCAAAAGCATATGAAGGGTTATCAGCCACTCATCAAGTCCTGTCATAACCACTTGACCGCCAAGCCAGCCCTGAATCAGCACCATAACAAGAGCTCCGGCTGAACTGTAAAACACCATCGGCTCTTTTTCTCTATATCGAAACGAGAGAACAAAAGTAGCCATAATCAGCAAGCCGATAATGACTCCGATTAATCGGTTAATATACTCCGTCCACGTTTTTAAAACATTAAACTGAGACAGATCAAAGCCAACAGGAAGCTCCGATGCCGAAGTGGGAGGGATCCACATTCCAAAACATTTGGGCCAGTCAGGACATCCAAGCCCCGCACCGGAGGCGCGAACCAATCCTCCTACAAAAATTAGAAAAATAGTAGCACCGACTGTGGTAAGTGCAACTTTTTGATAGGTATTCAATTTCATCTTAATATAATCATACTGTTCCCTTATAAAGATCTCAAGCAATTAATTAATACGCTATGAGAGTAACAATTTTCAATATAAATCTGTAAATTTGGGCCTTATAAATTTACAGATTTGGCATGAAGTTAAGCACAGAATTCACCCTTTCAAAGTTTCTCAACACGGAAAAGATTTCGGCGTACTATGAGCTTACCAAACCCGGAATAACCTTAACCGTGTTAGCCAGTATGATTATTGGTTTTGTTCTGGGGTCGGGAAGTCAGATTGACTATATCTTACTACTTCATGCGGCTTTTGGAACATGGCTAATTGCTTCGGGAACTGCTGCCCATAATCAGTTTTTGGAATGGCGCTTCGACGGCAAGATGAAACGCACCCAAAAGCGGCCGGTGCCTTCAAGTAAAATAAGTCCTAAGGCAAGCGTATTTTTTTCGCTGGGACTCATTATCATCGGCTTGGTTTATCTTCTTTCTATTGTAAATTTTGTGGCGGGGCTCGTCTCACTGCTTACCACGCTCATTTACCTTGGTGTGTATACTCCGATGAAACGCGTTTCGGCTGCCAATGTATTTATTGGTGCGATCCCCGGAGCACTTCCACCTGTTGGGGGATGGGCGGCCGCAACGGGTCACCTTGGCAGTGCAGGTATGTGGCTTCTTTTCGGCATCGTTTTTTTATGGCAAATTCCTCATGTGATGGCAATCGCTTGGGTTTGTAAGGATGATTACAGCAATGCCGGATTTCGTATGCTGCCCAAAAACGATCCCAATGGACTAAAAGCAACAGCTCTTATCCTTGGATGTTTAGTAGCTTTGCTTCCCGTTTGTTACGGCTTATTTTTTATCGGGATGAACAGCTGGCTTTATTTGGCGGGTTCTCTTATGTGCAGTTTCGTTTTTCTTTACTATGGACTTCTTTTTGCCAAAGACCGGGACAAACCGTCCGCGAAAAAACTGATGTTTGCCTCCTTTGGTTACCTCCCGCTTATCTGGATTTTCGTGATCGCAGATATTTTATTGTTGTAGTTTTGTCGCAACAAATACAGGGTAGAAGCCTCTTCTCGCGGAGGATAGCTGCAAGAATTAGTTATAAAGCCGGCTGAGACCCGCAATCTCCGTGTGAAATCACTGATCATGTTCACTGCTTAGCTATAAAACCGCACTCCACGAGATCCCGGATAAAGCCCGGGATAACATCTTGCTCTTACAAATGCTGCCCGAATAGCAACGCATTCAGGAACAAGCGGCTAGTCGTGTGCCAATAGCTTCTGAAGTTGGGATTATCGGCGAACATGATTACATGTCCCCGCCCTTCGCTGCTGGTTACAATGGCAGCCGTATCGCTGATCTTCTCTAAATTTTCATCGTTTACATATCCGCCCACTAATGGATCGGAGGTATATTGAGCGACGGTGGCATAGAAATCCTCACTCGGTTTTAAGAAGGTATTGCTGTCTTTGATAAAAAGCTGTCGTCGGTCGGACACTCCAAAGCCTATCGGGTTTGAGGGATCAATATCTGCCTCCAGTATCACGCCGGGAATTCTGTTGGCCAGGCGGCGATCGGATCGTTCTTCAAAGTTATAGCGGATGGAGCGGTCGGTACTATCCTCATATGTTTCATGAAGATCTTCACTCACAATACCCTCTTCAATTGCCCAACTCGCCGCATCTTCATAGGTAATAAGTATACCTCCGTTGTGGACCCACCGCTTAATCTTATCCACCGTCGTGGAATCCAGATCGCTGTAGCGACCGTCGGTCATGATCAAGCTGTTGTAGCGGTTCAGCGATGTAGACCGGAGTGTATGTTTTGCCAGACGCGTGACGCCCATACCGAGATGTTCGTTCAGCAGGAACTGCGTTTCCCCTGCTTCGTAGCTGCTGACACCCTCTCCAATAACCAACGCAGCTTCCGGTTTTTCAACGGGCAAAATATTTCGGCTGCCCAGATCGATACCCTCTGGCGTCATTCCCGTTCCTACAGCATGGAAATCCACTCCAAATTCGGAGGCTGTATTCCGGATAATTTTATAGAGCTCACTTTTATTGATCTCTTGTCCCTGCACGGGGATGATCAGAGAACCGTAGCCAAATTCTTTTTCTCCCTCATCCGTATCCGAGGTGAATGGCTTAAAGGCCGTCTTTACCAACAGCTCCCGGTCCAGCAGGTGATATAGCACAGGAGGGGCGTTGTAGTCATCCCAAGACAACAGATAGGCATAATCGGATTTTTCGCCTTTGACGCTGCCGTTTTGCTCGGGAAGTTCGGTAATCTTCTGGCCTCGGTAATCGTCGCCACCGGAATCCATATCGGCATGTTCGATGCCGTAACCCTGCACCAGCGACCAGGCGGTGATGTCATAAAACACGCTATCGGGGAAAGAGCTGTTAGGCTCGAAAATATCATGGATCAGGCGATAACCGGGCTGCTCAGTGGGAATTATATAAGAACTTCCGGGCTTGAACTCCCGATTATCAATCTCCACAGCTTGATTAAGTTCATACACATTGAGCCGGTGGGTTAACAACAGATCCAAAAACTTATTGGTCAGTGTATGATCTCCTTCATGCCCAAAAACATACGCTTCCGTATCCTGATCACCTGCCTCTTCCACAGCTGAACGATAGAACCTTTTCTGATATTCAAATAACGTCTGTTTTTCTTCCACTGCGGCACGGACTGTAGCGATGCCGGTTACAAGGTGACGCCTGATTGTTGAACGGAAGGTTACATCCCCGGCGTTGCTTTCCTGTATCAGTCCGCGGGAGCTGCCCACCTCAAACGTAACGCCTACGCCCCCCTGAATATCAGGATACGTGGAGCCGTAGATAGGAGAAATGTTGTCGAAGACTTCTTTAGTCCAGTAAAAAGCACCTATTTCATCCAGAGCCTCAGTTTGGTATTCAGCCAGCAACGGATTTAACACCTCATATTGCTCCTCGGGCACGATCGGGTTCCAGGTGCGTTCGGGCTTGGTCGGCTCCAGGTAATAGGTGCTGTTAGTGCCCATCTCGTGGAAATCAATTTGTACGTTTGGATACCACCTGTGGTAGAAATCCAGACGATTGCGGCTCTCCTGCTGAGTAGCGGGAAACCAGTCGCGATTGAGATCGTGCCAGTAGTGATTGGTACGTCCTCGTGGCCACGCCTGCACGTGCTCGCGATCGGCTGGATCGGCTACCGGGGGATTCGACTTATAACCGTTGTGCCAGCTGGCGGCCCGATCACGTCCGTCGGGATTTTGCGCGGGATCGATATGTACAACCGACTCCTGCAGGAATTTTTCGGTTTCCGCACCCTGCTTTGCCACCAGGTAATAGGCCGTTAGCATCGCTGCTTCGCCGCTGGAGGTTTCATCTCCGTGCACGCTGTAATTGAGCGCTACGATAGCAGGATCATCTTGCGGGTCCAGTTGCTCGGCGTTGATATCCACCACCGTTTGCTGCTTCGTTTGAATCTGTTCGATATTTTTATGGTTTTCCGGTGCGGTGATCGTCAGCACTATCTGGGGACGATATTCATAGGTTTCCCCGATCTGCTGAAACGTCGCCTTATCAGAAAGCTCTGCAAGTTTTCTGAAGTAAGCCACTATGCGATCGTGCCGGGTATAGTGGGAGCCTATTTCATACCCCAGGAACTGTTCCGGTGATGGAATTTGCTCATTAAACTCGCTTTCGTCTGAGTCAGGGAAATAATAGTTGTTCTGTGCAAATGAAAGACTTGGCAGCAGAAATGTTGATAGTACCACTAGCGTGACAACCCGGGTAATTATCTTGTTAATAGGTAAAATCATTTGTAGTAATTTTTATTGATCAATAAATGAGTAGTAAGTGGATATCAGTGTACTGATCGGATTTTACAAAATTTCGATCAGGGAACGTAGGATGGGGTCGAGATATTATCAATATGATCTTCGAGGGCGACATTTTCCCGTTTTTGAACTGAGCCTATGATAAGCTTCTGAGAAATAAATCCCAAGAATGCTCCGCTTTTGTTGTGTTAAAGAATGTATCCCCCGACAGTTGTTGTGATGTCCATCGGGGAGGGAAGGTGCTTCCTTTGCCAACCTCGCTTGAGACCCAGATACTACCGCCGTTTTACTCCTCTGTTTTCCGATATCGATTGGCTTACTTCAATGCTCAAGATCGACTTCTGTTTCAGCGAACGATAACTAGCTGGCCTAAAAATGCCAGAATAGGTGTTCTGCTCAGTTATCCGTATCTTTGGCTTTCTGATTTAGCTTTCTCTATCCCCGCCTACTCTTTTCAGGTTCTTGCATCCCTTCTCAGGTCTGTCGGCGCCTTTACATGTACGGTTTTTAGGATGGCAGCATATTATGCTGGTACTAAAAGTGCATTTTGCGGCGTCAGGTAATCAACAAGTATTCATTTAATTTATTTATGACAGATTCAACTTTTACAGAACTTAATATCAGTAATCATATTCTCAAAGGACTTGAGGAGATGGGATTCGAAAATCCAACACCCGTTCAAAAGCAATGTATCCCTACACTGTTGGATGGAAAAGATGTGGTGGGGCAGGCACAGACCGGAACCGGGAAAACAGCCGCATTTGGAATACCGGTGGTTCAACAAACCGATTTAGAGGTACGAGATGTGCAGACTATTATTATGTGTCCCACCCGCGAGCTTGCAATTCAGGTAACGGGCGAACTTATCAAGATTGGGAAGCATATCGATGGATTGCAGGTTGTCCCTATTTATGGCGGACAATCGATTTCCCGTCAAATTAAAGCACTCAAACGTGGAGCGCATATTGTAGTTGGTACACCCGGACGTACAATTGATCATCTTCGCCGGGGAACTATGAAATTAAATAACCTACAGCGCGTAGTTTTTGACGAGGCTGATGAGATGCTAAACATGGGTTTCCGGGATGATATGGAGCAAATACTATCCTATGCCGATCAGCCGGTACAGACGATTATGTTTTCGGCTACCATGTCGAAAGGCATCCGCAAAATAATGAAGCGTTATATGGCGAACCCGCAGACGATTGCTATCGAGCGGAAAAAAGTGACCGCTCCAAATATTGAGCAGTATGTTGTGAAAGTCCGCGACTCGGTTCGTACGGAAGCAATTTGTCGATTTATGGATATCAACGGATTTTCGCTGGCACTTGTGTTTTGTAATACCAAGCGTAAGACTGAGCAGGTGACCCGCGAGTTGAAATCGCGCGGTTATTCCTCGGATTTTATCAATGGCGATCTAAATCAAAATCAGCGCGACCGTGTGATGGCCAAATTCCGTTCCGGGGCTATCGATATATTGGTGGGCACCGATGTGGCGGCCCGCGGCTTGGATGTGGAAAATATTGAAGTTGTATTTAATTATGATATCCCCCAGGATCCCGAATATTATGTCCACCGCATTGGCCGAACCGGACGAGCGGGGCAATCCGGCATGGCTATTACCTTTGCCACAAAGCGGAAGAAGAAACAACTGCGAACGATTGAAAAACAAATCAAAAATCAGTTGAATCCGCTGGAAATGCCAACTACCGCCGATGTCAGGGTTTCGCGTCTTTCCGGCCTGATGGATGAAGTTGTAGAGGTACTCGAGGAGGGGAGTCTGCGACCTTATATCGAACAGATCGAAGGTTTTTCGGATGACCGTTTTACTGACATTGAAGTCGCAGCTGCACTTTTAAAAATGAAAACAGTCAGTTCCGAAACCGGAGATGATAGCCCTAAAAAGAAGGAGAGTTATGATGATAAGGCCATGATCAAAATGCATTTTAATGTAGGCAAAAAGAATAATGTGTATCCCGGTGATTTAGTGGGAGCCATTGCCGGCGAATCGGGCATCCCCGGAAACACAATCGGAAATATCGATATCTTTCCGAAACATTCATTTGTAGATGTACCGGGACAATATGTTAACACGGTGCTTGATAAAATGAATCGAAACCGGGTAAAAGGGAAGAAGGTTCACGTTAAAGTGGCCTAAACCAGCCTGCCCAATATAGGATATAATGGAAAGCGGCTCTTCACATGAGGGGCCGCTTTTATTTTTGGTCGACTATTTGGCCTGAATTGTGTTGCAAGAGAAAATCCATCACTTTCCTATTATACACTTCCGGATTCTCAGCATGGATATTGTGAGAAGCATCGGGGATAAAAACTCGTTGTTTGTTAGGTAGCAGTTCAAACAATATATCAGATATAGTATGGAAAAATTTTGGACTTTTTTCTCCATAAGCCAAAAGGGTGGGGATTTGAAGTTCTGAGACTTTTTGCTTTGAAATTTCTGAAAATCCGGGACCGAGAAGTTCTGCTTTTAGCGCCGGTGCATTTTCTACCATACCCTTTTGTGCCATTGCGG
>CAZYOD010000097.1:0-2429 GCA_964648635.1 uncultured Balneolaceae bacterium
CCCCTAACCTCCTGATCCGTAATCAGGTGCTCTATCCAGTTGAGCTACAGGCGCAGTTTAGTAGGAGGCCAAAGATAGGTCTATATTTATTCCATTTCAACTATTTTGTTTACTAAAAATCCTTTCTATGTTAGCTTTAAGAAACTTATTTTAGTTGCTTATCGTAAAGGGGAGCTACGGGATTATTTGGTTATACATTTATGAAACTAACCTTAATAAAGAATACTATGAGATATACATTACTTATGTTGTTGTGCAGCGGTTTGTTGTTTGCGGCCTGTTCGACTACCGATTCGGCTGTTGACAAGCAGAAAGCCGGCGCACCGGATGATGCTAAAGAAGGAAACTACGAAGAACTGATTGAGGATGCCGAAAAGCCCGAGGGCTACTTTGATCTATATCAAAAAGAAGACAAGCTGTATTTGTCGGTTCCGGCAGAGCAGTTGAACGAACAATTTCTGATGAATTTTGAACTTGCCCGGGGTATTGGTTCCGCCGGTCTGTACGGTGGAAGCATGCTTTCTGTCTTTGAGGGATTGCTGGTATCAATCGAGAAGCACGAGGGAAAGCTAAAGCTGGTACAGCATCCCCACCGTTATACGGCCAATGAAAGCAGTGCTACGTTTAATGCGCTGGATCTTTCCTACGGGACATCAATTCTCGAAACGGCGGATGTCGAAGCTTTTAATGCCGACAGTTCGCGCATGCTGGTTAACGTGTACGACTGGTTTGTCGGTGATCTGTCGGGTATTTCGGAGCGTGTGAGCTATGCCGTTTCCAATAACGGGAAGCCGGGCCGCGTACAGTTTGATAAGGATCGTTCGCATCTCGAAAAAATACAGGCTTTCCCGGATAATATAAATATCCAGGCGAAGCTGACGTTCAATAATTCAGAGCGAAGCGCCCCCCGAACGGTGGCTGACAAAAGATACATTCCACTTTCGCTGTTCTACACGATGGTGAAGCTTCCTGAAGAGCCGATGAAGCCTCGCATGGCCGATGATCGCACGGGATATTTCATGACGGTCCACAAAGATTTTTCGAATGAGGAGGATAACTTCTTTAAACGATATGTGAATCGCTGGCGCCTGGAGTGTGCCGAGGAAGTTTCTGAGGGAGAACTCTGCGCGCCCAAAGAACCGATCACTTATTATATTGACCATACCGTACCCGAGCATTATCGGGAGGCGATGATGGCAGGCGTCGAGGCTTGGTCGGATGCTTTTGAGGATGCCGGTTTTAAAGATGCCGTACAGGCTGAAATGCTGCCCAAAGATGCCATGGCCGAAGATATCCGCTATCCCACTCTGCGCTGGAATACGTCCGATCAGCCGGGATACGGCGCCATCGGGCCGTCGGTCGTTGATCCTCGTACGGGAGAAATTATGGATGCCGATATTTTATTCGAGGCCAGCATGCTGCTTGGCGATAAGGATGCCTACCGCCATATGGTAGAACCGCGCACAGCCATCGATGAAATTTTCAATGTCAGTGAACAAGAATTGGAACTGATGAGCCGGGGCGGTAAGACGCAGTCTTTTTATAATGAGATGAATGCGCAGTTCGATTTGGTTCATAGCCTGCTGTTGGCAGAGGGACAAATTGATCCGGGTGATCCTGTGCCCGAAGAGTTTGTCGATCAGGCGCTCAAATGGGTGACAATGCACGAGGTGGGTCACACGCTTGGGCTGCGCCACAACTTCCGTTCATCCGTTGATACACCGCTGGATAAACTCTATGACAAAGAGTGGGCTCAGAAAAACGGTGTTTTCAGCTCGGCGATGGAGTATCCTACGGTGAATGTGCATCCCGAATCCAAATCAGAGGATGCCTACTACTACAACCCCGGCGTTGGTTCGTACGATCGCTGGGTGATTTCCTACGGATATACTCCGGATGATGCCAAAGCAAAAGAGATTGCACGTCAGGCCGCCCAGCCGGGTCACGCCTATGGTACGGATGAGGACGCCCGCGGCGCCGGCGCGGTAGATCCCCATGTAAATGTATACGACTTGGGATCGGATCCGCTGGCATGGGGAGAGGAGCGGGCAGAGCTCTTGAATGGCCTCATTCCGCAGGTGGCCGATATTAAGCTGGCGGATAACGAGCCGTATTACGAGGCGACGGATCTGTTTCAGAGTTACCTGTATCAGTATGCACGTACGCTGACGCCGGCCGTAAAATACATCGGCGGACAGCATCAGTACCGTGATCATGTAAATGATCCTGACGGCCGAATGCCGTTTGAGCCCGTTAGCTATGACAAGCAGAAACAGGCGCTGGATATGATTGTGGATCTGGCGTTTGTTGAGGATGCCATTGAGCTGCCGCAGGATGTCTTCCAAAAGATGGGTGCCGATCGCTGGAGCCACTGGGGCAACAGCAATACTTACAGAGGACGTGTGGATTATCCGCTGCATGGCACAATG
>CAZYOD010000097.1:2529-8610 GCA_964648635.1 uncultured Balneolaceae bacterium
ACCTACATAGCCAGCTGGATGCTCGACTGTCACCGCCAACGTATGATTTTGATGACTATACCCAGGCTCACCTGGAGGAATCGAGGTCAAGAATTGAGGCGGCGCTCGAGGCGGGATTACAGATCGAAAATTAAATTACCTATAAACATTACTCAAAGGAGCCTACTTCGAAGTGGGCTCCTTTTTTTATGTTCAATAAATATGCTCCGGCTGGCAATTCTGGCGAAGCATCCCCAATACCTGCTGAAAATCACCGGGCAGTTCGGAATCAAACTGAACCATATGGCCTGTAGCGGGATGTTCAAAACCCAGCGTTTTTGCGTGCAGGCATTGTCGTTGCAATGATTTGAAGAGGTTGTTGAACATTTGCCTGCGACTTCCGGTGTTTGAGCCGTATCGAACCGAATCCCCGCCGTACTTTTGGTCACCAAAGACCCACAGATTGTTATCGGCCAGGTGGACACGGATTTGGTGGGTACGTCCCGTTTCGAGCTTCAGTTCCAGCAGCGTTAGATGATCAAAATATTCGATCACTTTATAATGCGTAACCGCATGCTTGCCTTCACCTTCCGGCACAACCGCCATCTTTTTACGATCCCGCGGATTCCTTCCGATATCACCTGTGATGGTGCCTTCTTCTTCATCCGGCGTCCCCCACACGATTGCCCAGTAGGTACGTTCGATATCTTTGGTGCGGAAGTATTCACTGAGCTGTCGGTGGGTTTCATCATTTTTTGCCACGACCAAAATGCCGCTGGTATCTTTGTCCAGTCGGTGTACAATTCCGGGTCGCACGGTATCTTTATCCTGTTTAGACAGCTCATCCACATGCCACATCAGCCCGTTTACCAGCGTACCGGTCCAGTTGCCGTAAGCGGGATGTACAACAACTCCTGCGTTTTTATTGACGATGATTAGATCATCGTCTTCATAAATGATGTCGAGGTTCATCTTTTCGGGTTTCACTTCGGGCGGCTTGGGGATGGGAAGATGAATATCAATGCGGTCGCCGGGCTGCATGTTGTAGGAGGATTTTTCTTGGCTGCCGTTGACGGTTACATATCCCTCTTCAATAGCCTTTTGCACTTTAGTTCGTGAGGTATTTTGAATATTTGAGGCTATATACTTATCAAGCCGCATACCGGAAGTATGTCCTTCGGGTACTTCTAGATGATATTCCTTAAATTCTGTGGATTCTTCTTGGGTCATTTAAGCCGATGTGCTGTTGTGAGTGTTTAAACGTTAAACTACAAAATTTTTGAAATTATTTTGTAAGGATTGCCTCCCTTAGCGGTCTTACTTATGACTATTGATTAAGAAGGACTCTTAGAGGCGTAAAGAAATTAGGCTCCCGGTAAAGCGGGGGCCTTTTTTTATTTTAGGATGGGAAATAGAACGGGGATAAATAATGTCAAAGTGAAGAAATGATGAGAGAATAATTTTTACTTAGTAACGGTAGTGCTCCTAGTGGGTATCGGGATTTGTAAGGAAATTGTAAGCTGAATTGAATATCACCCTTAACAAAGGGAGATTCAGAGGGTTGTACTGATGGAGCAGGTAAAACTGCTAAGAGATTAATCCGTGTTCAATTTTTTGTACATTTAGCAGTAATCAAAAATCGGACGGCTATGATACAATCACTATACATAAAAGACTTTGCACTGATTGACGAACTGGAAGTCTCATTTCAGAAAGGGCTCAATATTCTCACCGGTCAGACCGGTGCCGGTAAATCAATTATTATTGGCGCATTGAATATGATCCTTGGTGAACGGGCCGATACCGAAGTGATTCGAGAGGGGGCGAGCAAAGCTATAGCCGAAGCCATTATCAAAACGGATGGAAATGAGGAAATTCGTCAGCTGCTGGATGAAAATGCGGTTGAAATGCGTCGGGAGCTCATCTTGCGCAGAGAAATCCGGTCATCGGGCAGCCGTGGTTTTATTAATGATACGCCGGTGACGATAACAGTATTGCGACAAGTCGGCAATTACCTGGTGGATCTGCACGGTCAGCATGATCATCAGATGCTGCTTAAAGAAGAAAATCATCGCAGTGTTATTGATGGATTTGAACAAGTACAGTCGGCACTGAAAGCTTATGCATCATCGTATGGAAAGATGGTTGAGCTGCGAAAGGAATTGCGCAAATTGAAGAAACGAGAGCAGGAGCTTCAGGAAAAAGTTGAGTTGTATCAGTTCCAGGTCCAGGAGCTGGAAGATGCCGAGCTGGATCCCAATGAAGAGGAGGAGCTGGAAGCTGAAATGCATCTGCTGGATAATGCTGAAGAACTGGATCAGAAAGCGGGCGCCATCACGCAAATGGGAGACGGTGACGAGGTAAACGTGATGGATTTACTGAATCAGATGAAGCTGCACCTGGAGGATATCGCCAGAATTGAGCCCGACTTTAAAAATTATTTGCAGGAAATTTCCTCGGCGCGCATCAGTATTCAGGAAACGGTACAGTTTGCGGAGCGATACCGCAGCAAAATCGAATTTAATCCCAATCGGTTGGAAAAACTGAGGGCGCGTCAAAATAAGCTTAACAGCCTGCGGAAAAAATACCAGCGCGATATCCCTGAGCTCATCGAATATCTGGTAGAAATTAAGAAAGAATTAAGCCTGGCAGAGAATTTTGATCTGGAAATCGAAAAACTGGAGGCCCAGTTATCCGCAAAAGCGGACGAGTTGGCCATTAAGGCGAAAAAGCTTCACGGGGTGCGGCAGAAAGTGGGAGAGCAGCTTAGCCGTCAAATCGAAAGTGAGCTAAACAAACTAGGGATTCCACATGCTGATTTTGAGGTCCGCGTGGATTGGATGACGACTTCAGAACAGCAGGGCTGGATCACCGTGGACGGTCAGCCGATAGAGTGTACGCAGCACGGGTGTGATGAGATTCGATTGTATATATCCACCAACAAAGGAGAGGAGCCCAAGCCGCTGGCAAAAATTGCATCCGGCGGAGAAATAAGCAGGGTGATGTTGGCATTAAAGTCGATTATTGCGCGTGAGCAGAGTCTCCCGGTCATGATTTTTGACGAGATTGACACCGGCATCAGCGGAGAGATATCCGAAAAGGTGGGACGAACCATGCGACGGCTTTCCGAGCGGTGTCAGATTATTGCCATTACCCATCAGCCGCAGATTGCGAGCCAGGCACATAAGCATTACAAAGTTGAAAAAATCGAAGAGAGCAAGCGAACGGTTTCGAGGATTATTCCATTAAATGAGGCAGAGCATGTCACAGAAGTGGCAACGCTAATGAGCGGTGAAGATATTACTGAAGCTGCACTGGAAAGTGCGCAGGAGCTGATTAATAGGAATACCTTCAAGAATTAATGTCATCCTGAACTTGTCAGGATCTTATGAATTTGCCACAGATTTATCACGGATCAGGTACCTATAGTGTGACAGTTGTAAAATTATAGTTGGATTTTATCTGTCATGATCTGTGTAAATCAGTGGCTAAAAAGCCAATTATATTTTATGGGAAAAGCGCATTCTGATCGATTTGTAACGCTTGTGGATGATGCCAAAGAGCGCATTGAGGAAATAACGCCTGAACAGGTAAAGGAGAAGCAAGACAACGGCGACGATTTTGTGTTGTTGGATGTCCGAGAACAGGACGAATGGGAGGGTGCTCGTATTGCGGGATCCTCATATTTGGGTAGAGGAGTTATTGAACGTGATATTGAGGAGGAATATCCCAACACCGAAGAGGACATTGTACTATACTGTGGCGGCGGATACCGCTCGGCACTGGCCGCAGATAATCTCCAGAAAATGGGATACCGCAACGTGAAGTCACTGGCAGGCGGTTTTCGAGCGTGGACCGAGGCCGGATATCCTATCAATAAAAAGGACAGCTAGTTTTCGCTAGTATCCCGGATCATTACTGTCGCTGCTGGAAGAAGGATTGCCACTGGTTACCGTGTGATCTAAGTCAGATTCGTTGATCCAGATAACTTCTGTACTGGGGGCAACGGAGAGTTCTTCCGGCACAAAGCTCATGCCTTCCATGATGACGGTATCTCTTTCAACAGCCTCTACATTGCTGGTGACTATAATTTTGCCCTGCATATCGGGGACATGAAATTCGCAATAGTATTCGACTTCTTCCTCTTCTTCGAAAGTGTAGGAGAAAGTTCCGTTAGGGGGAACCGTTCCGCTTTCAAAACTTGCAGAAGATGAGGGTGGCGGATCGGAATCGTTATTATTGTCTGAGTCATCGGAGCCGGAATCGGTAGAACCGCATCCGCTAAATATAAGTGCCAATGCGATAAGAACAGATGCCGCTAATGATGAAAGATGATTTCTATTATACATGGCAGATAGATTTGAGGATTATAACTGGATACTTCTATCTGTCTATACAATGGAAAATGATGAGAGGTTGCCTCCCAGTAAAAAATCACATCACTGCTTCGGCCAGTAATTGTGCTGGATGCAGGGCTTTTCGGTCGGTACCGTCTGTAATTTGATGTCGACACGAAAATCCGGGAGCGCAGATCACAGCATCCTCCGGCAGGGATCGCAATGTGGGAAAAAGCCGTTGTTCGCCGATTTTCATTGAAACCTCGTAATGACTTTCTTCATATCCGAAACTGCCCGCCATGCCGCAGCATCCGGTATCAAGAAGTCGGGTGTTATAGCCGCAGTTTTTTAAAGCTTTTTCCAGGTCTGCACTGCCAATAAGTGACTTCGCATGGCAATGACCGTGAATATAAACCTCTTCTTTTTGAGGGGGGTTGATTGGATTCGGTAAGATTTCCGCCGCGAACTCCTCAAATGTAAAGCTCTGTTCAGCAATTTTTTTGGCATTCTCAAGCTGGTCATTATCGCACAGATCCAGATACTCATCCCTGATCGTCAGGATTTCGGAGGGTTCTAATCCGATGACAGGCATTCCTTGGCGCACATAAGCAGCTAATTTTGGCAGAGTTTTATCCAGTATACTTTTTGCGCGATTTAAGAGTCCTTTAGAAATTTGCGGCCGTCCCAATTCGTGAAAGTCGGGCACATAAACCTGATATCCTTTAGCTTCTAAAAAAAGAACCGCTGCTTTGCCTATTTCCGGATCGTGGTAATTAGTAAAAATGTCGATGAGTAGAACCACGCTCATCTGATCGCTGGTTTTGTGATCCAATGAGTTCTTGCGGCTTTTATACCAATGATAAAATGTCTCTGAAGCAAACTCAGGCAAACTTCTTCGCCGATCAATCCCCAAAAACTGATTCAGCAACTCTTTCACTGCCGGCTGTTGGATCATCCAGTTGGAAAGCTGTGGAAATACACTTGCCAGAGGATATAATTTTGCTGCCTGGGCAAAAAAGCGTTCGCCGAGGGAAATGCCGTGTTCGTCATGCCAACCCTGCATGAATTCAGCTTTCATGCGCGCCATGTCCACATTGGCGGGACATTCACTTTTACACGCTTTGCAGCTGAGGCACAAGTCTAGGGCATCACGCAGCTCTTCGGATTTAAAAGCGTCTTTTTGTTGTCCGGAAAATAGCTGACGAAAGAGGTTGGCCCGTCCGCGCGTCGAATCCTTTTCCTCTTTGGTAGCCATATACGAGGGACACATTGTTCCGCCGCTGTCGGCCAGTTTACGACAGACACCCGCACCATTGCACAGCTCCACCGCATCCGCAAATGTTTCTTCTTTCCGCCAGTTAAAGTGCGTGTCGATCTGCGGACGCCTATAAGATGGAGAATACCGCAAATCCTGATCCATCGGTTTAGGATCGGTTATTTTGCCGGGATTAAAAATGCCGTTCGGATCCCAAATTTGCTTTACTTTTCTGAGCAATGGCACCATATCAGGGCCGAGCACTTTTTCGATGTACGGAGCCCGCGTCCGCCCATCACCGTGTTCGCCCGAAAGCGATCCACGGTACTGCCGCACGAGGTCCGCAATTTCTCCCGCCATTGTTTTCATCTTTGCAATACCCTCCTGTGATTGAAGGTTGATGACCGGCCGAAGGTGTAATTCTCCAACAGAGGCGTGGGCATAAAACACGCAGTTGGTTTCGTGCTTCGCCAATATTTTTTTAAAGTCATCAACGTAGTCGGGCAAATC
>CAZYOD010000098.1:0-8564 GCA_964648635.1 uncultured Balneolaceae bacterium
TAGTAACTGATATCACGGAACGAAAAGAATCCCAAGATTTATTTCGTACCCTCTCTGAAAAGTCGCTGGTGGGCGTATTCTTGATTCAGGATGGAAAATTTGAATATGTGAATCCTCGGTTTGCTCAAATTTTTGGGTATGAGCAGGAGGAGATCAAAAATTTCAGGCCTGAAGAATTAACTCATCCATCTGATCGCGAGTTGATTATAAATAATATGAAAGAGCGCTTGAATGGTAAACCCGAAGCTGAAAAGGAGTATGATGTTAAGGGCGTTACTAAAGGTGGACGTATTATAGATGCAAGCCTATACGGGTCAAAAACAATGTATAAGGGGAAACCGGCAATTGTAGGTACTTTGGTTGATATAACCAAGGATAAAGAGATTTTTCGGAAGTATCGCTCGAGTGTAGAAACGTTTCAAAATCTGTTTGATTCCATTAGTGATGCTATCTATATCCAAGATGATGAAGGACATATCCTGGAGGTAAACAAAGGGGCAGAGAGGTTGTATGGATATGAGCAGACGTTTTTTATCGGCAAGAAGCCGGACGTGCTTATGGCTCCCGGTAAGGTAGATATGCTCGAAATACAGGAACATTTTCAAAGAGCATTGAACGGCAAACCGCAAAATTTTGATTGTTGGGGAAAACGAAAGAACGGGGAAGTATTTCCAAAAGAGATGGTTGTGAATCCCGGTACATATTTTGGTGAGGATGTGGTTATTACCATAGCCCGTGATATCAGCGAGCGCTATCAAGCCGAAGAAGAGCTGCGGAAAAACGAAGAGCTGTTTCGACAGTTATTTCAGAATTCACCGATTCCCATCACTTTAATGGATAAGCGCCAGGACATCCGAATTGTAAACAATGCATTTGAAAAAACGTTTGGTTACAAGCAAAAAGAAGTTAAAGGTCTAAATATTGATAAGCTTGTAGTGCCTGAAACCGCGGAGCAAAAAGCACAAGAGTTGTCCAGTACGGCATTGGCCGGTGAAACTGTTCACGACTATGGCCGCCGACTTTGCAAAGATGGAAGTTTAATTGATGTGCTTATTTACGGGTTGCCGGTTATTGTTGACGGTAAAACCGTAGCTATTTTTGGGATTTATGTTGATATCACCGATCGAAAACAAGCTGAGGAAAAGGTTAAAAAGTCGCTTAAAGAAAAAGAAGTACTGTTGGCCGAAATTCATCACAGGGTAAAAAATAACCTGGCTGTTATTACCGGCTTATTAGAACTACAAGCGTATAATACCGATTCTGATGAAGCCACCGATGTGCTTCAGATCAGTCAGATGCGCGTAAATTCTATAGCGCTTATCCATGAAAAGCTTTATCAGAACGAAAACCTTTCTGAAATTTCATTTGACGTATATGTTGAGCAGCTCACCAAGGTAATATCTTCGTCATTAAAATCATTACAGACGGACATATCAATAAATATCGATGCTGCGCCGGTTAACCTGACGGTAAATCAAGCAATCCCATGTGCTTTAATGCTTAACGAAGTTATTACCAACGCCTATAAACACGCTTTTCAAGGTCGCAAAAAGGGGCAAATACATATTTCACTCGAGAGTAAAAGTGATGATATAATATTGGATATCAGGGATAATGGGCATGGTATCCCGAAGGAAGTTAATTTTGACCGCCCGACATCACTGGGTATCAAACTTATCCGAACACTTTCAAAGCAACTTCAGGGAGAAGCTGAATTCAGTGATGCTAATCCCGGAACCGTCTTTAAGCTTCGGTTTACTCGAAAGGGGAAGTCTGATGAAGAGGTATAGGACGGCTTGATAGCCGCCCTCTAACTTTTGGTTACTCCCGATTTATCATATCCTCAATTTCTTTCATCTTGCGTCCGAACTCTTCCCAATTACTGCTTTGCAACGCTTGACTTGCCTCTTTCCATAATTCTTCAAGCTGCGAATATTCGGCTGTAGTTGCTGCAACAGCTGCTTGTTGCGGCAAAGCGGTAGTTGTATCGATTTCTGTAGTGGCGATGCGTTCATCACGTTTTCCATAAAGTGCTTCAATTGATTGCCAGAGTGTAGGCTGCATCGCAATTTTTTCACCCGATGTGGCAATAACACGTTGCAACTGGGGGATGTCAACTCCTTCGGCAATTAGGAAAACAGGCTCCACATAAATAAACGAATCTTCAATTGGGATTACCATCAGGTTACCACGAATTACACTCGATCCACGCTGATCCCAGAGCGCCAACTGACGGGAAATTTCAGTATCCTGATCAATGCGTGCCTCAATTTGAGCAGGCCCCAGGATCAGCCGCTCTTTCGGCAACTGGTACACCGAAACTTCTCCGTAATTAGGATAGTCAGAATTGGCAGCCATCCAGCCGATCATGTTATCGCGGTTGTTAGGCGTAAGCGGGCTTATCAGCAGGTACTGAAGCTCCTCTTGTCCCGGCAATTTGGTAAGCACATAATACGGCTCCATTTTGATGGCTCGTCCCGCATAGGTCTCATTCGGGCGCGTCCACAGATCCTCGTTGTTATAAAACACCTGGGGGTCGGTCATGTGGTACTCGTTGTATTTATCGATCTGCGCTTTAAAATAATGGATGGGATACCGCACGTGATCTTGAAGGGTGCCGGGCATTTCATCAATACTTTTAAACATATCAGGAAACACATCTCGATAAACATTTAGTACGGGATCCTCTTCATCGGAGACATAAAAATCGACAGTTCCATTATAAGCATCCACTACGATTTTTACCGAATTTCTGATGTAATTGTAATCGTTGAAAGGTTCGGAATAAGGGTAATGTGGAGAAGTTGTATAGGCATCCTGTATCCAATATAGTTTGCCTTCATCCAGTACCAGGTAGGGATTGTCTTCGAGCCGTAGAAAAGGAGCAATGCGGTTTACCCGCTCCTGAATACGCTTCCAAAAAATAATTTTACTGTCGTCATTGATGTAATCAGTTAGCAGGATGTTGATATCCCCAAACTGCCAGGCGAAAAGCAGTTGCGAAAAGAAACTACCTATGTGAACGCCGCTGCTGCCTTGGTAATTTGTATAAACATTTTGATCCCCGCGAGGATAGTCCAGTTCACGGACATTGGTATTGACGATTTTGTAGTCGGAATTGTGTTCCCCGTAATAGATTGCCGGTTGTTCTACCTCGAAGCCCATATCGCTAACAGGGGGGATGTCTTTAATAGTAAGCCGAGGGTCCCCTTGCGATCCTTCTTGGGCAACGGGACTCATTACCAACCCATAGCCGTGAGTATACTGCAGCCGGCGGTTGACCCAGGTGTCGGCCTGACGCGGGAGTTCTTCAGATAGTTCCCGGGCGGCGACCATCATCTGCAAGTATCCCTCATCAGTGTGGTATCGATCCACATCGACATTGTAAAATTGGTAATATAGCCGAATCTCTTGCAGCTGGCGATACGTTTGGATGAGCAGTCGAGGATCCCATAACCGGATATTTTCAATTGTTTCTTCATTTCTATCAATTGTTGACCAAGTCATTTCTTCTGCAGGCTGTGCACTGTAGGGCTGTGTGTCCATCTTATCCAGCGCATAAGCACTGCGCGTAAGCCTGATATTATTTTCTATGTGTGGCTCTTCGAGCTGCAACTCACTGGGTGCTACAACAAATTGTTGAACCATACCCGGTAGAATCCCGCTGCCGATAGCTCCGACTAGAATAGTAGCCAAGCCCCCAAAAACCAGCCACTTAAAGCGGTCTTTATAGAGTTGGAAGAACGAGAGGAGAGCTAAGCCCAAGCAGAGGATAAATGATATCCAAATGACGGGTAGTCTCACATTAATATCTACATAGCCCGCTCCGTACACCGCACCGCTTTCGTTATAGAGCAGGTTATAGCGTTCCAGGTAATACCCCCAGGCAAGAAGCAGTAACCAAATACCCAGATTAATGAAAATATGCTTTTTAATATTGTTTGCTGCAATTACCTCTCGGGTAGATCGTACCGAAAGGGCTCCTGAATAGACATACAGTATGATTATTCCAATGGTGATAAAAAAGGCCAGGGAGACAAGGCTGTTTTGGATAAGCTCGATAAAAGGTAGTCGAAAGATGTAGAAACCGATATCATGGCCAAACACAGGATCAACCTGTCCAAATGTTTCGCTCCAGTGAAAGCGGAAATAAGTATCCCATCGCATAAAGAAAGCCAGCGAGAAAAACACACTTAAGGCGCCTCCTAAACTATAAAAGACAGTCTTTATTTTTTTTGTGCTGATGTTCTGAATATTGAGCTGGGCCAGCGGTGACTGCCCGAAGCTCATCATACTGAAATTCTTTGCAAGCCTGTTCATATTGGGTAACACATACAGCAATGCAACGACTAATGAACAAATCAGTAAGAGGGCCTGTGTAGTTTTGATGGTCCAAAAGACCTGATCGTAACCCAGGTTGTCCAGCCAGAGCCACTCTACAATCCATCCTGTAAAAGCGCCAATAAGAGCAATTAAAACCAGAACAGGGATAACGATTCGTAATAATTTCGACGACCTTAATGATTTATCCATGATGCTTAATATTTGATTTTATTACCACCGCATTAATTTTATGCTTCTAAAATAGAAACCTTTTTATAGAAAGAAGAATTTTTTGCTATAGCTGTGCATTGATTTAATAGTAAAAACAGAAATTACAAAAGTGCATAATTCTTCTCCATAATTTCGACTTGTATCCGTAGTTAAAAAGGGGAGGGCTGAGGGTTTTTATTCGAAAAGATACTCCTAAATGAATAATACTGCCCAATTATCAATAATCGGTATAAGATATTGTAAATATTAAACTTATAAATAAGTTAATGTTCAAAACCCATAGTGAATTACTTGTTACATAAAACATGTTAACCTGTTGCTCATCAATGAATTATATTATTTACATTAATTCATTTTCTAATGATAAATGAATTTTCTGTTGATTGCTCATCTCCTCAAATTTTCTGGTCAACTAAATGCAGCTATTATTCTCTCCACTCAACGGATTAGTCAAGGTTGGAAAAGATAGAAAATGAAGAGAAGAGCGTGGCTTTACGATCGGATAATTTGCACGTAATCATATAAGAAAGGGTGCATCTGCATAACCAAAAACGAGAAATCAGAGAATGAATTGCAAGGCAGAATCATATCCCGAGACAACCAAAAAGTTGAATTATTTTATGGTGAATAGTAATTAAAAACCTGACTAGCTATTTAATTCTGGAAAGCAATCCCAAAAAAAACACACTTAAAAAAATAACTACCATTCCTTCAATAGTCATCAGGTAAGAAGCTACAAACTCCAAACCAAGTTCAGCATATGCTACAGCCAGATCCAACGTTTTATCAATCATAAAGCCAAGTATTTATTACATGATTACTTGACTTTATATGCTGCAGGCCGCAGGATGTTCCCGAAATCAGTAACTGCAGGCAGCAGAACTACCTGCAGTTACTAAAATTATGCCAGCATTCGCGGCTTTATATTTTGATTCATCTGGAAAATGTTATCCGGATCGTACTTTGTTTTTAGTTCTACCAGTTGCTCGTAATTAGGACCGTAAGCTGCAGTAACACGGTTCTGTTCCTCTTCAGTCATAAAGTTGACATATGCGCCACCCGAAGCATAAGGCGCAGAAGCCTTAAAGAATTTACGAGCCCAGGCTATACAATTGTCATCGTTTTCTTTTTCCTCCCATCGCGAATGCACGTTCATAATAAAATTGGCATCTCGGGCGGAATACGCCGTGGCATCGGATGGGATATCATTCATTACACCGGAAACTAGTCCAATAAAAATTTCGCACTGAGGTGAAGGCATTTTACCGGCGTATTCGATCATTTTATTGAGCACACCGTCTTTCAGGTCGGTAAAGTTGTGCGATTTCCAATAGTTTCGTGATCCAGGCGTTAGCAGCGGATCAAAGGCTTGTTGCCAGTCGGTATAAGGTTGCATGCCGATATGTTCGCCGTGGAGTTTGCCAAACTTGCGAATCAGGTCAATCAGCTTTTGGCCTTGAGAAATGTCACCATCATAAAACGCCGCCATTACCACGACCATTTTTCCGTGAATATCCTCAGGAAGAAATGGCAGCGGGGGAGCATGCCGAAGTACAACCCACAAATTAAGTTCCTTAGGTGCGTCCTTGACAAACTCTCGATACTGCTGAAGTAGGCTGTTAACCTCTGTAAACGGGAACACGAGCAATCCCGCCAGGACTTCCGGGCCCACAGGGTGCAGATTATATTCGAAATCTGTCACCACGCCAAAATTACCACCGCCACCGCGAATCGCCCAAAACAGATCCGAATTTTTGTTTTCGTTGGCACGTAGTTTTTTACCTTCGGCCGTTACGACTTTAGCTGACACTAGGTTGTCAATAGTTAAACCATATTTTCTGGTAAGCCAGCCAAAGCCTCCGCCGAGGGTCAACCCGGAAATTCCTGTGGTTGAATTGATCCCGGTGGGAGTTGCCAATCCGTATCTTTGGGTTTCTTTATCAAAATCGGCCAGTGTGGCACCGGGCTCAGCAGTTGCTCTTCTTTTTTCCTTATCAACTTTTACATTTCTCATTTTCGAGAAATCTATTACAAGACCATCTTCTGCTACTGAATTTCCGGCAATGTGGTGCCCGCCTCCTAAAATAGAGATAGTAAGTTCATTTTCGCGAGCAAAGTGAATGGCATGGGGAACGTCATTTTCATCGCGGCACTGAACAATCACGGCCGGACGACGATCAATCATGCCGTTCCAAATTTTTCTGGCTTCGTTATAACTTGGGTCACCGGGCAAAAGAACTTCACCCTTAGTTTCACTTCTCAGTTTCGGTATCGTTTCCGTGGATACTTTTTCCATAACATTATCCCTTTGGTTTGGGGTTGTAAATGAGATTCCAAGGGATAAAAGCCGGCCGATGACTGTTAGCCGAAAAGTCCTATTGATAAAAGTACTACAGTTCTAAATTTATATCTAAATATATTATTCGCCTAAGTCAAAAATAAACAATAATATATAAGAAGTAGTACGGAGGGGTAAGAGGGGAAACTACTTTACCAGGTAAATACCATCGTCTTCAATACGAATAATTTTTTCTTTGTAGAGGCGGCCGATCGCTTTCTTGAAGGTTTTTTTACTCATTTCAAGTCGGTTGTGAATTTCTTCCGGATCGCTTTTGTCATGAAGATTCAAATATCCGCCTGAATGTTTTAGCCGTTCTAAGATATGCTGTGCATTGGGTTCCACCTTCTCGTAGCCGATAGGACGGAGCGTCACATCAATCTTATTATCATCTCTGATCTGTTTAACATAGCCCGTCAGACGGTCACCGCAATGGACATCCCGATAAAACTCATTGTGATAAATGAGTCCCTCGTGCTGCTCATTAATGATGACTTTGTAGCCCAAATCAGTTTTGTTCCAGATCCACAGATCCACTTCTTCATTTTCTTCTACGGTGATATTCGTGTTGTCCAAAAAGCGATCAATTTTGGCACTGGCCGCCAGCCGGTTTGTTTTCTCATCGAGGTACATATAAACCAAGTAAAATTGTCCCTCCCGCATGGTTTCAAACTGTTCGCGGTGGGGCACAAAAAGATCTTTATCGAGCCCCCAATCAAGGTAAGCGCCCAGCTTGTTGGCATCTTTTACCTGCAGGAAGGCAATACTGTTTAGGGTAACTTTTGGCTCCTGCATTGTAGCCGTAAGACGTTCTTCACCATCTTTAAAAAGGAATACGCGTACATTTATGCCCTTCTTCAGCTCGCGATTAGCCAGCTTGCCGGGTAGCAATACTTCATCATCTGTTTTGGATGAAGTATCTGTAAGAAAATAGCCATGGTCGGTTAGGCGGGCTACATTGAGGGTTTGGTAGGTACCGAGTTTAAACATGAAAAATTCTTCAAAATGAGTGGAAAGTGAATCTCAAAAATAAGGCGATTAATACCGATTCCCCAATGATTTTTGCCTATAAAAATCTATTCTTCTTTATTTTTATCACCCACAAAGAGAATGGTTACCAAAAGTATCGTATCTCTGATAACCCGCAGGGAGTGTGGCTGATTTCTACTCAGATACAGCCAGTCACCGCTTGTAAGAACATGAGACTTGCCGTCCACAATGAATTCGGTTTTGCCCTCCAAACATTGTACAGAAACTTCCCCGTCGACACTATGTTCGTTAACTTCTTTGCCTTTGGGAAGCACCATGCGGATGGCTTCCATATCCGAAGTTTTCATAAGGGCAAGAGTAGCGTCCCCGGGCATATCGTCGGTAAGCGAATAAAGATTGATGACTTCTCCGGGCTCAATTTTACGTTGCGCCATTTCGGTAACCTCATTGATTTTACTGCAATTACAGCGACTAGCAGTAATTTAACATTCCAAGAGATAAGTACAAATGAAAGCCCATTTACAGATTTGCGACAAAAAGATTACTGGCTGATTCAAACTCCGGCAGCTTAACGATCTTTTTAAATTTGAATCCCAGTTTTTTTAGGACGCGGACCGAGGCTTCATTGTCAGTAGTGGTCAATGCTGCGAGCTTATTAATTTTGAGCTTACTATGGGCATAG
>CAZYOD010000099.1:0-7947 GCA_964648635.1 uncultured Balneolaceae bacterium
CCGGGCACGAATAGATTCACACTTTCGAGCTGCGGATTGAAAAGCATATTCGCATTGGTTGTTATTCCTACGTTTTTGGCATCCATCGGCTCAGCAGATCGCTGCTGCCAATCTACAATAATAGAGGTAGAGTACTGCTGGATAAGCTGTGCCAGGTTGGGATTTGAAGCATCAGTAATTAGATTCACCGACGGCCGCTCACCGCGTTCCAGCTTGCTGGCAAAATCGGATTCAAAAACAAGAACTTCGTCAATTGCTCCCTGTTGGAAAAGCTCTTCAATTTCATCAAGTCGCTGAATTTGACCTTCGACGGTAAAGTAATTTGATGCATCCACTTTGCTGATAATCTGCTGTGTAACCTGATCCCGGGAGGCATCCAATACCATCACTTTGGCATTTTCCACTTCGTTTCGAATAGCAAATCCAAACAACAGCATCTGGATGATAGGCATCCCGAACAATACCAGCAGCGTCCGCTTGTCGCGGTAAATCTGCTTGAATTCTTTGATTACAAAGCCTTTAAATGATTGCATCTTTTTACCACTTAAGCACTAAGCACACTTAGACAATCTTAGTGATCTAAGTGTACTAGTAGTTATTTCAATCTCCTCGTTTTGCTCCTCGTGCTAGTTTTACGAATACTTCCTCAACATCATCGGCATTAAACTGCTCTTTCAAACCGGACGGTGTATCCAGCGCATCAATGCGCCCGTCAACCATAATTGATACCCGGTCGCAATATTCAGCCTCATCCATATAGTGTGTGGTCACAAACACAGTCGTCCCCTCATCGGCCACTTTATAAATCTGTTCCCAGAACTGCCGACGCGTTATGGGATCAACGCCGCCGGTAGGCTCGTCCAAAAATACGATCTTCGGTTCGTGAATCAATGCCACTGAAAACGCCAGCTTTTGCTTCCACCCCAGCGGCAGCGAGCCAATTTTCTTCTTCTGCAAATCCTGCATCCCCAGCATCTCTACAAGCTGCTCCGCCTTGGATTTAATCTTTTTATCCGTCAGCCCGTAAACTCCTCCGTACAGTCGGATATTTTCGCGCACGGTCAGATCTTCGTACAGCGAAAACCTCTGACTCATATAACCGATCTGCTTCTTGATCTGCTCGGCTTCGGAATAGACATCAAATCCGGCAACTGTAGCATTTCCTTCTGTCGGAATAAGCAATCCCGTAAGCATGCGCATAGCCGTGGTTTTTCCCGCACCGTTGGCGCCCAGGAAGCCAAAAATTTCTCCGCGTCCCACTTCAAACGAAATATGATCCACAGCCGTGAAATCACCGAATCTACGAGTTAGGTTTTTGGCTTTGATCATATAATCAGTCATGGGGGACCTCCTGCTCTATCAGGCGCATAAAAGTATCTTCGATGTCAGGTTTTACCTTTTTAACCTCGGGATTATCGATACCCTCTGTCGCCAAATAAACTATTAACTTTTTGATATCAGGCTCTGATCGTCGATCCGTATAGTGCACAAATTCCCCAAACGGTTGCACTGATTCCGCAAATTCATAGCTGCGAAGCACCTGTATTAACCGGTATTTGTTTTGGGATTTGATTGCCCATAAATCGTTATCAAATTGATTAACAATCGCATCCGGGGCATCAATCGATAGAATGCGCCCTTCCTGCATTAGCGCGATCCGATCACACTGTTCGGCTTCATCCATATAAGGCGTAGAAACCAGCATGGTGATGCCCTCTTTTTTAAGACGATGGAGCATCTGCCAGAACTCCTTTCGCGAAACAGCATCCACACCGGTAGTAGGCTCGTCCAGAAACAGTGCTTTGGGCTTATGGATGAGGGCACAGCTAAGTGCCAGTTTCTGTTTCATTCCACCGGACAATGCTCCCGCCAAGCGGTCCTTGAAAGGCTCAAGCTGACGGTAAATTGGTTTGATGAGATCATAATTAGACTCAATGGTTGTCCCAAACACCGAGGCGAAAAATTGCAGATTTTCTTCTACCGAAAGATCCTGATACAACGAAAAGCTTCCGGGCATATACCCAACCTGTGGACGGATTTTCTTGTAATCGGCTACTACATCCAATCCCAAAACCGAAGCCTGACCGGAATCGGGTTTAAGCAGGGTTGTGAGAATTCGAAAAATCGTGGTCTTGCCCGCACCATCAGGACCGATGAGTCCGAATAGTTCACCTTCCCTCACTTCGAAGGAGATATCTTTGACGGCTTCAATTTGGCCGTAAGCTTTTTTGATATTTTGAACGGTTATTATACTCATGCTATACGTGTTGCCTCGGATTTTTGCGGATGACACCAATGAATTATCCGTTACAATCCGCGTGGATCTGCGGCCTTAACTAAAAATTCACTTCGCCGGGCATACCAATTTTTAAAATTCCATCGGGATTCGGCACCTTTACTTTTACAGCATATACCTGCGAAACACGCTCCTCTTTCGTTTGGATCATCCTGGGTGTAAACTCTGCTTCGGATGCAATCCAGCTTATTCTGCCATTGAGTTGTTGGTTTTCCTTCGCATTTTTATCCACCAATACATTCACGGACTGACCTAATTTTACAGACGGCAGCTGCGCACCACTGATATAGACCCTCAATTCGAGCGTATCCAAATTGGCAATCTGATATAGCGGCTGACCCTGACCCACAAGTTCGTGCGGCTCCACGTAAGTACTTAGCACCGTACCATTAACGGGATTAACTATTCGCGCATCGCTACGCTGTTGATTAAGTTGATTCAATCGAGCGCGGATGACTTTGATTTCCGAACGAACCGACTGCTTTTGTGTTTGTAGAGCATTAATCTGTTTTTGGAGTATCTGAACCCGGCCCTGGGCATCATCCAACTGCTGCTGGGTAGCCGCCTCATCCTCTGCCAGAGCTTGCGTTCTTTTTAAATTCTTTTGCGCCGTATTCAGCTGTTCTTTCTGTACCTCTATCTCGGAATCGATATTTTCGATTTTGGATGCCGTTGCTTCGAGCTGAGATTTTAACTCTTCTTTTTTTAAATGCAGTTGGGTAGTATCCACAACCCCAACTCTTTGGCCCGACTCTAACCTCTCTCCTTCGGATACGCTAAAAACAAGCAGTTCGCCCGATGATTTTGAAGAAATAGTAGTTTCAGTGGCTTCAAACTGTCCATAGGCATCAGACTTTTCTTCTGAAGCACATCCTTGTAATAGTACTAAAAAAAGTACAAGTAACCCGCTATAATTAACGATTTTGGCTTGCATCATAAATTCCCCAACGTTAGTTGATACTCTGTTTTTGCCTGCTTCAACTTGATTTGACGCATCATCATCGACAACTCGGCTTGCGTTGCTTTCGTCAATTCTGTGATGTATTCAGTGGCTGTAGCTGCTCCGTTTTTCATTTGACTGGACTTCTCAGCAACTACTTTTTTTCTCAGATCGATAATTTCCCGATCACGCTGCAGCTGATTCTCCAGTGAATTAATTTGCTCATGAATTTTACTTAATCTCGATCGCAACTGACGTTCAAAGGCACGCTCCTCTTCAATAACGCTTTTCTCTTGCAAGTTATATATTTGCCGCTGAAACCCACTATTGCGAGCATTCCAAAAGTTCCACTTCAAACGAAGTCCCACGATATAATAACCATGCAGATTATCATCAAAAACATTGAAACCGGGGCGTCCGTATGCGACCGTTCCAAAAGCCGAAAGCGACGGCCATATATTTGTTTGAGCTAACTCTTTTTGATGGTCCAGTGCACGTCGGTGGCTTTCAAAGAGATCAAATTCCGGGCGATAATGTGGTAAGGAATCTGTAAGTATGGGCTCAACATTAGGGTCTTTAAGCGTTGTCTTTGATGTAACTTCCTGACCGATCAGCTGACTTAAAACTCGGTATCCTGACCGGATATTGGATGCGATGTCAACCGAATCTTGCCGCGCCTTAACCAGTTCCGCCTCCAAAATGTATTGCTGACTGGGCAATAGCGCTCCGTTCCTGACTTTCGATTCCACATCGCTGATCTGTGATTTAAGGTTTTTCGTCAGCGTACTAACCACTTGAACCTGCTGCTGAGCTAACAATATCCCAAAAAACGCTTGGTTGACCTGCTCAGTGATTTGGCGGAGTTCTATTTTTGTGGACTGTTGCTGTTGACGTCCTTGCACTTCCACAAGATCTTTTTGAATCTCTACCCTGCCACCGTTAAAAATATTTTGAGAAATGTCCCCGGTCGCTTTGTATTGATCTTTGCTCAATTTGGGACCGGTAAATTCTCCACCGGCGGGAAATTGCAATTCGGTAACTTCGGATTGGTAAGTAGCCTGTGCTCCAAAATTCAGCTGCGGATAGGACGCTGTATTGGCAATCTTTTTGTTTAGATCTGTAATGTCTTGCTGTAGCTCAATTTTCTGTGACAGCGGATAATGGTTTTCAATTCGGGAATAACAGTACTCTAATGTTAGTGTATCAGGCACAGCAGGCTGAAGGCTAAGTAATATCGATAAGAGAGTAGTTACTATCATATCACACTCATTTTTTCACTGCATTCAGGATAAAGTTTGGCAATTCTTTTTTGCGCTTTTCCAAGAATTGACGGAACTGCTCATCATCCATTTTAAAAACCGTTTCGATCATAGGTTGGGCAAGAACCGGAAAAACACAGAGCCCAATGATATTAATGATAAATTCCTTTGGACGGATCTCTTTCATTTCCCCGGCTTCTATTTCTGCCTGAATTTGCCTCACAAATTTTTGGGGGATTTCTATCCCCGCCCCACTCATAAATTCTTTAAACCGATCGGGATGCTGATTCATCTCATGAATCACAAATCTGGGCAAATGCGGATGCTCTTGAAAAAGATTGTAATAAGTTTCCACCAGCTTTTCGACTTTGGGGACTAAACCGATGTCCGCATTTAAGACTTCGAAAATCACAGGAAAAAATTGACGGACACTACTCTGGAATACTTTCTGAAACAGCTTGTCTTTACTGCGAAAATAATAGTGAAGCATAGATTTATTGATGCCTGCCTCGTCGGCTATTTCCTGCATCCGCGCGCCGGCAAAGCCCTGCTTTTGAAAAATCATTTTGGCCGCTTCCAGGATCTTTTCCTCTGTTTGTAGATCGTCAGTCATAATTCTGTTGTTTGATTTATTTGCAATCTACTTATACCAACCAAATAATTCAACTATTTAGTTAAACTTATCAGTTTATTTATTTCTTAATAGTAAATAAAAAACCCTGACAACGTTTTAATGCTGTCAGGGATAATTGGGATCGTAATATTTTTTAAAGGATCAGATTCATGAGGATTAACCGATACGGTATTTCAACTCGTCTATTCTTTCAAGGATCTTATCGCGGTCCATTTCCTGGTATCGTTCAGGGAGCAGTTCTTTTGACGTACATTCGATGACCGCACTGAGCGTTTGCAGTTCAATTTCTTCGGGATAGGTGGGTGGAAGAAAATCGTTTAAAGCAGCATCTAAAACTTTCGGAGATACTTTTTCATTGCCATTTGCAACAGCACGGAATTTGGCACGAGTCAGAGCCGCTTCCATATCAGCTCCCGAAAACGATTTTATCCCCTGCTCGATAATCTGAGGAGTATATTCTTCGGTAAGCTGCAGACCCGTTTTCTTTTTCATCGCATCAAAAAGCTCTACCCGCTCTTCTTTGGTATGCGGCGGAAAAAGTGCCAAATGCTCTTCGGCTCGGCCTTGTCGTTTTAAATCAACAGGCATCAGATCGGGACGCGCGGTCATCAAAAACCAAAGAATTTCGCCACGATTTCGGGTGTCGCTCATAAAGCTGGCAATCTGTGAAAATACGCGACTGGAAACTCCGCTGTCTCCACTGGCATCGCGGTCACCGAGATAGGCATCGGCTTCATCAATCATAACAGCCACGGGGGCCATCGCCTTAAGCAACCCGAGAATCTTTTCCAGATTTCCTTCGGTGACCCCTTGCCACTGGCTACGGAAATTTTTCAACTTCACCATCGGAATGCCAACCTCGCTGGCAAAACAGGTTACCAAAAACGTTTTTCCCGTTCCCACGGGTCCGCTGACAAGATAGCCCATGGGCAGAACATCTTTTTTGCCATTTTTGAGCGCCTTTACCGCGTGACGTAAATGCTCTTTAACTTTCTTATGTCCCGCTACGTTGTCGAGCGTGTATTCCGTTTCCACAAATTCCAGCAACCCGTAAGCTTCGGCCTCAATCAGCTCTTTTTTTGCTTCGGATAACCGGTCGTGAGTTATTTTTTCTTTATTTTCGCGCGCATTGGAGAGAATACTTCGCAGATTGATAAAATTGAGTCCCGCCGTCTGCTGAGCCAACACTTTTTCGTTGACTTCAGAAAACTGCTGAAACTGCTCATCGTTGGCTTCATAGTCGATGAAGCTCCGACGCTGACTTTCATTCGGAATGTTGATATTAATTTCACTGGTATAGGGATTTTGAACCAGTGTCTTGCTGAGATCAGCAAGATTTTCTGTGAGCAGAACGGTAGTAAAATCAGCCGCTAAAAACATAGGGTCATGAGCCCACCGCGAGAGGTATACTAATGAAGTGCGATCTTCCGATCCCGTAGAGCCGGCTTCGTTCATCGGCACTATAGTTTCAGCGTAATCGATAATTAGGGCAATACTTTTTTTGCTGTCGATGCGTACGCGAAAATATTGCTCCAGCAGCGAAAATACACGCACCGGATCTTTTGGCAACTTATTGGCGTAATCCGTGCCCATGAGCGAATCGCGCCCGGACAGTGCCTGATTGAAGTCTTTTTGACTCTCCTGATCCCGAAAATAGATCCCCGATGAGCGGTCGTAAAAAATGACGTAATCCCGCGCCCCGAAAAACTCTTCGGCTAAAAATGATTTCAAGCGAACAAAATCAGTCGCGTCCTTACGCTCCAAAGGCACTAAATCATGCACATTGCCATGCAGGATAAACTGATTGATCGTACGGCTTAAATATTTTTGAGCAAGCTCACGCGCCCATTTGGGATAATGATCGAACATTCTGGCTAGTTATGAATTATGAGAGGGTGGCATTTTTAGAAATACAGTCAGATCTTTAATTAATAGCATAAACAATTCGCTTCGCTGTTTCTGTTCACCCAACCTGCCTAGTCTATGACAACAAGCTTGATCGTCTCAATTCGACTGGGTGTGGCTTTGCTGATGATGATTTTATGGCCGTCGATCAGCAACTCTTCGTTTACTTTTGGGATACGTCCCAGGGTATTAATAATATAACCGGCGATGGTCTCATATTCGCTGGATTCTGCCGGGAGACCTACTTCAGGATACTCTGCCAGCAGATCTTCAATTTCTACGCCGCCACTCAGGATGTAGGTATTGCCGGAGAGTTTTTTTATAAAGTGATCTTCGGTGTCATATTCATCTTGGATATCCCCCACCACCTCTTCGAGCAGATCTTCGATCGTGACCATGCCCGCTGTGCCTCCGTATTCATCAATCACAACGGCTACCGAGACATTGGAACTGCGGAATTCCGAAAGCAGATCTTTTGACTTCTGTGAAGCAGGGACCAGTTTAATGGGACGCATAATTTCAAGGAGGTCCTGGGGATTGTTGAACAGATCATAAGCAAAAATAACTCCGATGATATCGTCAATACTTTCCTGATATACCGGCAGTTTCGAATATCCCGATGAAATAAAAAGCTTCAGCGTTTCTTCTATACTGGTGTTTTTTTCTACAGCCACGATATCGGTACGCGGAATCATGGATTCCTTAACGCGCTTGTTGGAAAGCTCCAGCACGTTATGCAATATCTCGGAATCTTCCTTATCCAGATCGCTGCCACCGGTATCGCGCAGTTCCTTAAAAATAAGCTCTACGTCCTGTCGACGAAAAATCTGTTCCCGCTGTACTGCATCAGGGTTTATCATCTTTATCAGCATGTTCGAGGCAATATTGGCAATCCAAATAAGCGGCTTGAACA
>CAZYOD010000099.1:7957-8527 GCA_964648635.1 uncultured Balneolaceae bacterium
CAGAATTTCCGAATCCTCCTTATCCAGATCCTGCCCTCCGCTGTCGCGCAGCTCGTTGAAAATCAATTCGACATCCTGTCGGCGAAACACCCTGCCCGAGCGATCGATTTCGGGGTTAATCAGTTTGATAATAAAATCAGATGCCCTATCTGCCAAGAAAATCAGCGGCCTTAAAATCACATTGGATAACCTTTGCGGCACGGCAATTATATTCATCCACCAATCCGCATGGATGCGAAAAAGCGCTTTAGGGATTATTTCGCCAAACAACATAATGATAACGGAAGCAATGAAGGTTTGGATAATCAACACCACAGCGCTCGAGGGCATCACGCCGATCCATGTCTGATACAGCTCAGTAATCGGCCCCACCAGAAAAATAGTCATTAAGGTGGCGTATACCACATTTGCGATGTTGTTGCCTACAAGTGTAGTCGTTAAAAAAGTTTCGGGATTTTGGACAAAGTAATTAACCTGCCGTCCGGTCCACGAACTTTTTCGGGATTCAATCTCCAGCTTTAATCGGTTTGCGCTAACAAAGGCAATTTCCGAGCCGGAGAAAAATCCGCT
>CAZYOD010000100.1:0-5510 GCA_964648635.1 uncultured Balneolaceae bacterium
AAATTTTAAAGCTAGTTTGATGCATCCTCAATCATATCCAGACGTGCTTGCTTAAATTCGTCGCCCTGCTGCCAAGCCTGCATTTCATTGGCATTGATCATGCGATATCCCGCATCAAAAAACAGCCGCACATCTTCAACCATTCCGGACAGATCCCAATACTCGTTAATCTCATCGCTCACGGAATGGTAATTGGCATCCATCAGGCTGTCGATCGTAGCGGAGTATCCTTCCGGCTTGTCAACAAACTCCGTCCCGGAATTGGGGAAGATAGCGGGAATACCTTTTTTCGCTAACGGAAAATGATCGGATCGATAAAAATAACCGCGGTCGGGATGCGGATCGGGTCTCACTTCTCGACCTTGCTCCCCGGCCACATCTTCAATCACATCGCTTACACTGTTTCGCCCGTATCCAACAAGCACCAGGTCACTGGTTTTACCGTACACATTCATCCCGTCCAGATTAATATTTGCAGTTACCTTGCCTGGATGAACCGTAGGATTCTCGGCCCAGTATTTTGACCCAAGCAAGCCTACCTCCTCGGCACCAACCAGCAGAACCAGCACACTTCGCTTCAGCTGCGGCTGCAATTCTTTGTAACCGCGGGCCATATTCAATAACGCGCTTACTCCGGCGGCATTGTCGAGCGCGCCATTATTGATGGAATCGCCTTCCACGGGCTGGCTTATTCCCAGATGATCGTAGTGGGCAGTAAGCACCAGATATTCATCCTTAAGCTGATCGCCGGTGCCCTCAATCACACCCAGCACATTTTTGGCATCTTGCTCTCGATAGCTTGCTGAGAGGTCAACACTCAATCTCAATCCGTTTAATGGCACGGGCTCAAATTCTCTACTTTCGGCCGCCTCAAGCTGTTCCTCAAGTTCGAGTCCCGCGCTTTCAAAAAGTGAGGCACTGGCCTCTTCAGTGAGCCATCCATTAAATTCTGTCGGAGAATTTTTCATTGACTCATCATCCCGCAGATAAAAACGCTCGCGGCTCCAGCTGTTAGCAACCACATTCCATCCGTAACCGGCCGTTGGCGTTGTGTGAATAATCAGGACTCCTGCCGCACCCATCTCCTGCGCTTTTTCATATTTATAATCATATCGTCCGTAGTATAACCGCGTATCTCCTTTAAACAAGTCAGGATTGTCGCTGGGATCATTATTTTTGACGACCAGAATTTTCCCCGCAACATCGGTTTCTTTAAAGTCATCCCACTCTTCTTCGGGCGCCTGAATACCGTATCCCACATAAACCAGTTCGGCCTCATTAATTGATACATTTTCTTCCAGATTGCTGGGCCACGCCATAAAATCGGAGTAGTAATCAAACCGGTGCAGGATATTCCCGTTTTTTGTAATACTTACCTGCGCATCCTGAGCTGTTTCTTGCCCAATCAGAGGAACGTCCTGGGTAAATCCGCTGTCGGAAGCCCCGCCTTTTAAGCCGTACTCTTTGAGCTTATCCACCAGATAATTAATCGTCTTTTCTTCGCCGGCAGTGCCCGTACTTCGTCCTTCGAACTCATCCGACGAAAGCACTTCAATGGGTTCCATCAGGCTCTCCTCGGTTATGGTTTCGGCCACCCGATCAACGGGTGAATCCATACAACTTACTAGTCCTCCCAACAGAAAAACCGCCAATACTAATTTTTTCATCGTCTTGTATTCTTTTACGGGATTAAATTTCGCTAGAAAAGTAACATATTTTTTAATCATTGCTAACCGATGTTTTCCTCGTTTCCACAGATAAAAATATTATTGCTATACTTACTATTTAATAATTAACAATTGGGATAACTTTATGAGCACCTTCAATGACAAGCATGTTCTAATAACGGGCGGTGCCGCAAGTTTAGGCTTTTTGATGGGAGAACGAGCCCTCCGGCTGGGTGCTCGCAAACTTATCATTTGGGACATCAGCCCTGATAACATTGCCGGGGCGAAACAAAGACTCAGTCAATTTTCTGACGAGATCTGCACCCGTCAGGTTGATGTGTCCGATCCCGATCAGATTTACGCCGCCGCAGAGGACATTTTGCGCGAGTTTTCCCATGTGGATATTTTGATCAACAATGCAGGCATCGTAACTGGAAAGGCATTTGAGCAAAATTCTCCGCAGCAGATTAATAACACTATTGGCATCAACCTGCTTGGCGTTATGCATACCACTCGTGCTTTTTTACCGAAGATGCTAAATCGCAACAGCGGACATATTGTAAATATTGCTTCGGCTGCGGGACTAATAGCCAACCCTAAAATGTCGGTTTATGCCGGGAGTAAATGGGGCGTCATCGGCTGGTCGGAATCGCTTCGGCTGGAACAGGAACAACAAAATTCCGGCGTACGAGTCACAACCATAGAACCGAGCTTCATAAACACCGGAATGTTTGAGGGTGTCACACCGCCGCTATTGACTCCCTTGTTAGATGCCAAAAAATTTTCGGGTCGCATTATCCGTGCCGTACAGAAAAATAAGATCCATCTTCGCGCTCCCCTTATGGTTAAGCTGCTGCCTTTTTTAAAGGGCGTCCTGCCCACCCGAGCTTTTGATTTTGTGGCGGGCAAGTTATTCCGTGTTTACCTTTCAATGGATACCTTCAAAGGACGAACATCTCAACAGTAAATGCTATGACAGAAATTGTAGAAACACAGCATCAGTTTTTTGACCGCGGAGATTCCCGCGATATATCCTTCCGCAAGGATCAGCTAAGGAAGCTCAAAACTCTTCTCCAAAAAAATGAAGACCGATTTTTTGAAGCCCTTCATGCTGATTTTCGAAAGCCGCAATTTGAAACCTACGGAACCGAACTGCTGGTTCTGTATCAAGAGATCGACCACCTGCGGGGAAACCTTTCAAAATGGGCCAAACCTCAAAAAGTGCGCGGAACGCTGATCAATTTCCCATCCAAAAACTATATACATTCACAACCTTACGGAGTTTCGCTTGTAATCGGCGCCTGGAACTATCCGTTGCAGCTGCTGCTCAATCCTGCCTTGGGATCTATGGCTGCGGGCAACTGCACTATTTTAAAGCCGTCGGAGATCGCCACGCATACCTCTTCACTGGTATCCGAAATCATTAATTCCAATTTCGATCAGGGCTACCTTCATGCCGTTGAAGGTGGCGCCGACACGGTACAATCACTGCTGTCGGAGCCATTGGATTACATCTTTTTTACCGGCAGCTCTCGGGTCGGAAAAATCGTTATGAAAGCTGCGGCCGAACACCTTACGCCGCTCACCCTTGAACTGGGCGGAAAGTCTCCTGCTATCGTTGATAAAACAGCAGAACTCGAACAAGCAGCCCGAAGCATAACCTGGGGCAAGTTCATCAATGCCGGACAAACCTGTGTGTGCTCCGATTACGTATACGTTCACAGCTCTAAATACGATGAGTTTTGCAAGCTCCTTCGCGAGCAAATTCAATCTTTTTATGGGGATAATCCCAAGAAAAGTCCGGACTACGCCCGCATCATTAACCGAAAACATTTCGATCGGCTTAACAATCTCATTCATCCCGATAAAATACACTATGGTGGAGAAACCGATGAGCAGGAACGGTATATCGCTCCCACTGTTTTGACAGATATCAGCTGGAATGATGCGGTGATGCGGGAAGAAATCTTTGGTCCTCTCCTCCCCGTTTTAACTTTTGATGATATTGAGGAAGTAATTACAGCTGTCAAAAATCAACCAGATCCACTGGCCCTGTACCTGTTTACATCTGATGCAAACCACGAACAGCGCATCATCAATGAAATTTCGTTTGGCGGAGGTTCCGTTAACGATACCGTTGCCCACCTAGGCAATCATCATCTGCCGTTTGGCGGCATCGGTCAAAGCGGGATCGGCAGCTATCATGGGAAAGCAAGCTTTGATACCTTCTCGCATCAAAAAAGCATTATGAAAAAATCTAAATGGTTGGATATTCCCTTGCGGTATCCACCCTATGACGGAAAATTTAAATGGCTTAAAAAACTCTCTAAATTTCTATGAACACCTTCAAAGCATTTGTAGTCAAAGAAACTTCCGAAGACAATTTTAGCCGCTCGGTTCTGGATTGGGACATTGATAAACTTCCTCAAAACGACGTGCTGATCGAAGTGCAATATTCCTCATTAAACTATAAGGATGCGCTATCAGCCACCGGCAACAAGGGCGTCACCAAACAATACCCGCATATTCCCGGTATCGATGCGGCCGGAACCGTCGCCGAAAGCACTGACTCCCGATTCACAGAAGGAGATCCCGTGCTTGTAACGGGCTATGATCTCGGGCAAAACAGCTTTGGCGGATTCAGCCAATACGTCCGAGTGCCCGGCGACTGGATCGTACCCTTACCCGAAAATCTTACGCTCCGCGAAAGCATGATCCTGGGCACCGCCGGATTTACCGCCGCCATTGGCGTGCACCACCTTCGCCACAACAATATAAAAGCAGACAGCGGAGCCGTTTTGATTACCGGTGCTACCGGCGGCGTGGGATCCATGGCAATTGGGATTCTTTCCCAACTGGGATATGAAGTAACCGCCGCCACGGGAAAAATGGATCGAGAAGAATTTCTAAAAAAGGCCGGGGCTTCATCGGTCATCCACCGCTCCGAGGTGCAGGATGAATCGTCTCGTCCATTGCTGAGCAGCCGCTGGGCCGGTGCCATCGATACGGTGGGCGGCATTATGCTGGACACGGCCCTGCGTCAGACCCACCACAACGGTACCGTGGCCTGCTGCGGTAACGTACTGGGACATGAACTCCATACCAATGTATATCCATTTATCTTGCGCGGGGTTCATCTGGCGGGTATGGACAGTGGAAACTGCCTGATGGAACTTCGAAAAGAATTGTGGGAAAACCTGGCTACAGAATGGAAGCCGAATTACCTTAATGAAACTGCCAAAGAATGCTCGCTTGACGAGTTAAATGGCCAAATCGATCGCATTTTAGAAGGCCGACAGGTAGGGCGGATTTTAGTAAATCCGAATACTTAAGCCGTTTGGGACAAAGACTGGTCCTCTTGGCTGTTCTTTTGGTTTATAGCCAAGTATAACGGTTCTTTTAAATCGCCGCTGGTGACAGGCTTCGTTAAGTAATCAGTAAAACCGGTCTTCCTTGCTCGTTCATACGAATAGCGATCGCCACTGCCGGACAGATAAATAACGGGCACGCTGGATTTTTCTCGGATCTTTTCCACAGCCTCAATACCATCCATTTCACCCTTCAGTGAAATATCCATAACAATAATATCCGGCATAAGCTCCTCTGCCTTTTCAATTGCTTCGGAACCGTTGGTAACCTTTGCAATTACCTCAAAGCCCAGCTTTTGGATAAGCCGTTCTTCAACCATAGAGAGAAGCATATCATCTTCAACAATAAGTACTCTTCCTTTTTTAGTTGATTCCATAATTGCCCCCTTGCCAAACTTTAGACTATTATCAATTAACACTTATAAAAGATTAAAATTCTTTAATCAACATAATTAAAAAATTCTAATATCCAAAG
>CAZYOD010000100.1:5610-8450 GCA_964648635.1 uncultured Balneolaceae bacterium
TTTAGACAGCAACTTTGTTGGTTGGGATATCAAGCGCTCTGGAAACCACTTGATAATCTTCATCCAGTATCCATGGCTGGTAGCCGTTTTCTTCGGCCCTTTCCAGGACGCTTTCATGCACCAAAGGGACATCCAAACGCTCCGAAGGCCAGCTTCGCTTTTGCTTGCGATAGATTTTCTTCCACCAAGTGCCGCGCGAGTCGTGCATGATGCCATCGGGCTTGGGAGTGAGATCAAGTCTATCCTTATCATAAATAAGCAACCCGTTTTCGACGGCTTTCCGGCACATCCAGATGAGCGAAAGGTCTGACAGCTGATGCTCTCTGTACCCGCCGCCCACATCGGTGTGCATTCCCGGAAACCAAACCTGTTCCAACGTCTGGTACCCTTCGATCTCCCCTTTCCAGAGTACGGGATGAAAGGTTTTGCGTTTGTCATCCACCGCCAAAGCATGGCAGGCATTTACCACACTTTTGCTGAGTTTAAAGTCGTGGTACTTGTGCCTGAAGAAGGGAATCCTATTTAAAATGGCACTGATACTTTTGACAGGGAAACCCAGCGCATCCACTGTATCAAAACATCCCAAAAATTTAATGCGGGTCCACATGGTATGGTGCTTGTCAATAAACTTTTTGGCTTTCTTTTCCAGCTTGTCCGGATTCCCGGTCCGATAAATCTTGTAAGCCTTTTTGATCAGATCGGGGCGTGACTTCGGCAATATGCCGAAATGGTGAATAAAGGTAGAAAGGCTGCGAACGGTTGCCGCCCCGCGACTGAATCCGATCAGGTAAATCCGGTCGCCGGATTCGAAGTTTTCAAATAAAAACCGGTAGCAATCCTTAATGTTTTGGGAAATTCCCCAACCCGACATCTGCTTAAACAATCTCATGCCGGAGGTCCCCAAACCCGGATCATAGTACACAATCTGATCTTTGCTGCGGTCTTCTATGATATTGAAAATCTTATAGACGTTGGTGTTATGCCCCACTCCGCCTTCTTGTCCAGTGCCATCCGCAAGTATTACAATATTTTTAGCCATGATGTATCAATTCTTTTTTAGCCCAAAAATATTAGAGTGCAATCTCCAAGCAACCTTTCAGAAAATCAAAAGCGTTGTTAAATGCCTCCACCCTTTCGGACTGCTCCTTCGTTGCGTCACTGGCCGCCTGAATCTGTTGCTCCATCGATTCAATTTCCGGCAGTTCTATAGATGCCATTAGAGCAGTAATTTCAGAAAGAGCCATTCCCTGGAGCTCAATTTCGAGCTGATTTATCTTCCCCAGGCTAAAGGTTCTGTCCGGTTCTTCAAAGTCATCAGCGGACTCTTTTAATTCTTCTATTTTCGCTTCTATCTCTTCTTTCGTCATTTGTTATTCTCCTATCTGATTTAATAATCCATTCAGTTCGTCAATGCCATCCTGTACCTTCGGAATCAGATTGCCTGTTGTTGACAGCAGGGCGTTCACCGAGGGCTGAGCCAGCACGTCTTTCACCACTTTTTCCCCGGCTTTTTCGGACTGCACATAGGCATCCAGGGCTTTGTGAACCTCCTTCATTTTGATCAAGTATTGCTTCAATTCCTCACTTTTTGCCTTGATCTGTGCCAGGTCGTCCTCAAGTTTAGCTTTTTGGATTGATGCCTTCTCTACGGTCACTGACATCTCGCTCAAAGCTTGTTGTATATTGTCCTCGTCAGGCTGTTTGGTCAGAAGCTCAACGTACAATGTCTCATTTTCTCCGGCCCGCTGATCAATTTCCCGTTTTGCGATATCCGCAAGCTTTTCGGAAGCGGTAATCAATGCCTTTGACTGCAAAGCTACCGCCTCAATAGCGGCATCAAAATATTCGGCCTGTTTTACCGACAGCTGTTTGACCTCTGCAGGCGTTGCACAGCCCGCAATTAATAAAAAGATAAGCGCAATAAACCATCCTGATCTCTTGTCATTCATTTTCACCCCATTTTTAAGCCAAGTTAATTTTTATAAGCAGTGGTGGACTGATCAGAAATTCTTTTGAAAGGACTTTATCACCCTCTTAATACCCGAACCTCCTCTCTAACAATACTACATTTTACCACCTACCTTAATCAAGAGTGGCTGAGGATGGATTTGTTACAAAATTGGCTTACCCATTCAGGGCGATCTCCAAAACAAGTTGCAGCAATTCCTTTCCCTACTATTTTCTTTCCTTACATAGTAAACCCCACACCCCGAAAACGGGATGCAGGGCTTAGCTAGCTTAGAAAGGGCAAAAATAAGATCTATAATCTCAACTCACACCGGCTACGGCGTGGGGCACGTCCCCCATACCGGCTTATGGGCCTCGGTAAGCGGAGCATTCAGCGAAAAGTAAGTTGGTTCAGAATTAATATTAGGCACACACCACCCGCTGAGATCCTGGTTGAAAGAAGAGGCATCTCGGAACATATAGGTCATAACCGTCACATTGCCAACCTCCCAGCTGCCGATGTCCTGGTTGAACGCAGAGGCACCACGAAACATACTGCCCATATCCGTCACGCTGCTCACATTCCAGCCACTAATGTCGGAATTAAAGGCAGTAGCTCTGAAAAACATTCTACTCATATTTCTTACGTTCGCCACATCCCAGCCACCAATGTTTTGATTAAAGGCAGAGGCATCACCAAACATGGAACCCATATCCGTTACACTACTCACAATCCAACCACTAATGTCGGCGTTAAAGGAGGCAGCATTATAAAACATGGCGCTCATGTCTGTCACACTACTTACGTCCCAACCGCTGATATCAGCGTTGAAGGAAGAAGCACTGGCAAACATAGATTTCATATCTGTTACATTACTTACATTCCATCCGCT
>CAZYOD010000101.1:0-4241 GCA_964648635.1 uncultured Balneolaceae bacterium
GAGTTACATTGCCGTTTTCATCTTTGGATCGCAGATCATATACCGCTCTCCAGCTGCCTACATCATTCCAGCCAAAGTCGCCGGGAATTACAAATACCGACTCTGCCTGTTCCATAATTCCATAGTCGATAGAAATCGATTGACAGCTGTAATAAAATTCGTCGATTGCCTCTTTTTGATCATCAGTCCCCAGCGAAGACCCTAGCTTTTCGATGCCTTCGTGGATATCCGGCAAATGTTTTCGGAACTGTTTAAGAATTGTAGATGCCTGCCAGATGAACATTCCGCTGTTCCATAAAAAGTTACCCGAGTAGATAAATTGTCGAGCGGTTTTAAGATCCGGCTTTTCCCGAAACTGTTTTACCCTTTTGACTTCATGTTCATTGAGGGGTTCAGAGCTATCTTTATCAAATTCGATATACCCATAACCGGTTTCCGGACGATCCGGTTTTATGCCGATGGTAACCAGTGATTTCCCTTCCTGAGCTTTAGCCTCTGCTGCTTCTAAAATGGACAGAAATTTATCCGGCTCACTAATTTGATGATCGGCGGGAAGCACAACCATGGTGCCTTCAGGGTCTTGTTTTTGGATAAGTGAAGCAGCCGCGGCAACACAAGGTGCTGTATTTTTTCCCACCGGTTCTCCAACGATATTGTTGTTAGGCACATCAGGCAGTTGCTCTTTTACCAAATCCACATAGCGCGCATTGGTGATAATCCAAACTCGTTCGGGAGGCACCAGCTTTTTGATGCGATCGACCGTAGACTGCAGCATCGTGCGGTCTCCGAAGATATTTAAAAATTGTTTGGGATGTGCTTCTGTGCTTTGAGGCCAAAAGCGGGTTCCCGCTCCACCGGCCATGATAACAGCATGTAACATAAGTAATAAATGGATTTGGATGATGAATTTATATGAAAAGTAGCTAAAATTTGCACCAAGTGTGAAAGGAAGATTAGCAAAAGTACATCACACTTAGACGGCTTTAATCTGATTGTGTTTCTGTGGAATCGGGGACGTTTGTTTTCGAAAGGGTAAAGCTAAACGTAGAACCCTCATCGGGCGTACTTTCGATGAAAAACTCCTCGTCATGAGCCTCCATAATATGCTTTACGATGGCCAGTCCGAGTCCGGTGCCGCCTTTTTCGCGCGAACGAGATTTATCAATTCGGAAAAACCGCTCGGTTATCCTCTCGATGTACTGCTGGTTGATACCGATGCCGGTGTCTTCGACGTAAACCAGAATGCGATTGTTGTCTGTGGAATATGTTTTAGCACCTACGGTCACCGCGCCGCCCGCCCTATTGTACTTGATGGCATTTTCAATGAGGTTGATGAGTACTTGCTTAATTTGGTTGCGGTCGGCACTGACAAGAGTATTTGGAAAAATCTCTTCGGTCTTCAGGGTGATGTTTTCTTTCTTGGCTTTGTACTGTAGATTTTCGACCGCATCACTGATGACGTTGCCTAGAAAAACATCCTGAATTTCGGATTTGAGTTCGCCGGTCTCAAGCTTCGAGATTTCCATCAGATCTTTGGTGAGGTAAGTAAGCCGGTTTACATTGCGCATGGCTTTTTCCAGAAACTTACGGTTGACGTCTTTATCATCAATAGCGCCATTTAACAGTGTTTCGATAAAGCCTTGTATGGCAAAAATGGGAGTCTTGAGCTCGTGGGAGATATCTCCGATAAATTCTTTACGATAGTTTTCGATGCGATTTAAGCGTTGAATTTCGCGCTCCACTGTCTTGCTGGCCCGAACGGATTGTTTGACAAGATAATCCAGTTCGTCATGTCCATCAGATTTAAGTTCCTCATAATCCTGGAAATGTTTCTTGGTAATATTTTTGATAATCTGATTTAGCGTCTCAAGGCGGGAGGAGAGAATCGCATGAACAACGAGGTAAACAATGATGAGCGTTAGAATTCCAATAGCGCTGCCGACAGAAAAGGCGAATTTGGAAGCAGAATCTAAGAAAAAGTACGATAGGGCAGCGGAAATAGATCCGGTAAGCAGACCCGAAATCATGGCGCTTTTAAACGCCAGACGTGAGGAATTTTTAAAAGAGATTTTCTTCATTCTTTAAATCGATATCCGACACCTTTAACGGTCTCAATATACTCATCTCCAATCTTTTCCCGAATTTTTCGCACGTGGACATCCACGGTGCGATCCACCACATAAACATTATTACCCCACACCTGATTGAGAAGTGTTTCCCGATCCATAACTCTCCCTTTGCGGCTAGCTAAAAAGTAGAGCAGTTCAAATTCTTTGCGTGGCAGCTCAAATTCTTTATCGTCATGCGTAACAATATACCGATCCTTATCAATTACGATATCGTGTACCTCAATACGGTCGGATGTTTGGGTGGTTTCCTCAAAACGACGAAGTACCGCTTTGATTCGTGAGATCAATTTCGTAGTGCTGATAGGTTTGGTGATGTAATCATCGCCGCCCTTATCGAGTCCCTGGACCTCAGTTTTTTCGTCGCCCCGGGCGGTAAGAAAAATAATGGGGATGTGTTTCAGTTTTTCATCATCCCGGATGTGCTCGATGACTTCAAGCCCATCCATTTTAGGCATCATAATATCCAAAAGCACCAAGTTGGGATTATGCTCCCGGGCCATATCAAGACCCTCTTTACCGTCTTCAGCTTTCAGTACATTAAAACCTTCCTTCTGCAGATTGTATTCAATAAGGTCAAGGAGGTCTTCTTCGTCATCAACAACGAGAATGGTTTGTTTGTCAGACACGGGCGAAAAATTGGTTGCTGTATAAAATTAAAGTAAGCAAAAAGCCACTGAAGTTAAGTAGGCAATAGTACGAAGCACCTGCCGTAATTGAAACTCGGAGCCCGTTAAATAATTGTTATGATTTGGGATATCGTTCATCGGGTATCTGAATTTGTTATCCGATGAATAGTATTACTTGTCGAGTTGTGACAGCGCTTTTTTGACCAGCTCCTGTACATTGCCGTCGAGATCATCGCCACGGGCCGCCAGGGTAACCGCTTCTTCGGAATCTCGCTTTTTGAAACCGAGCGATTGTAATGCCGAAACAGCTTCATCTTTGATATTGCTGGATACTGTTGCCCCGCCGGATGAATAGGTGGCATCCACCATTTCAGACATCTTATCTTTAAGCTCCAGGATCATGCGCTGTGCAGTTTTCTTGCCGATACCCTTTATTTTTGAAAGTGCTGATTTATCCTCCTGAACAATTGCACCGGTAATCTGTTCGGCCGGCAGCCCGGAAAGAATAGTGAGCCCAAGCTTAGGTCCGACCCCCTTAACAGTAATTAACAGCTCAAATAGATCCTTTTCGTTTTGTGTTATAAACCCAAACAGCCGCTGGTCATTGTCGGTCACATGATGGTAAACAAGCAGCTCTATCTCTTCACCTTCTGCAGGGAGTTCTTCAAAAGTTTGCGTTGAGATCTCGAGGCTATAACCCACATCCCGAACATCGACAATAAGCTGTTCCGGAGATTTGGCATGGACCGTTCCTTTTAAATATGCAATCATATTTTACTAGTAATTTTCTTTTAGTCTGTGCAGAAAAAGTTTAGGATGACACAGTGGATATACTCATTTAACTCTGTCCGGATTATTAGCCACAAAGTCAGCCCAGCTCGATTTCCGATTATTTTGGTGCGTTTTCTTTTTTGATTTCGGAGCCTGCCGGTTAAAATTATTCTGTTTCATCAGGTGGCACCAGGCAACCGCCAGGGCATCAGTGGCATCGTTGGATAGTTTTTCATCCGGCAGTGAAACCATTTTGCGCAGCATAAAAGCAACCTGTTCTTTACTGGCATTGCCGTTGCCTGTAATCGATTTTTTTACCTGTTTGGGATAATATTCGGAAACCGAGATATCGTGATTTGTGATTGCCAGCATGGCAGCGGCCTGAGCTCGGCCGAGCTTTAACATGGCCAGCGGATCAACTCCGTAAACTGGTGTTTCCACGCCGCAGGAGGTGGGATCGAATGAAGAAACTATTTTAGAAACCTCCTCAAAAATAAACTGCAAGCGATCAGAATGATCATCCATATGTGCCATATTTAGGGTATCGCAGCGCAGGGCTACCAGTTTGCCGTCCTGTTCGGTGAGAATGGCGTATCCGGTATTTCGCGATCCCGGATCGATCCCGAGAATGACATCAGACATCTGTGGCGGATTGGTTTAATTTCTTGAAATATAAAAGAATGGAGCTACCATTCCATATGTCAATCCTAAAAAA
>CAZYOD010000101.1:4341-8441 GCA_964648635.1 uncultured Balneolaceae bacterium
TTATGTTCAGGTCCGGATTGTGTGATAAAATGATATCCAGAATACGCGGATTTCCAATTTTTGCTGCGATCATCAAGGGAGTGTTACCTTGGCGATCAACAGTGTCAACGGCAGTGCCATCCGAAAGTAGAATATTAATACTTGTGTAGTCGATACTGCGGATAGCGGTAAAGATATTGTTTTTTATGGTATCTGATGGATTAGCTTGAATGCCGGCCATTGCGGTTAGGGAAAGGCCGATAATTAAAAGTAATCCCTTGGCTGATTTCATGTCTGTATTAGGTGTAATTTTTGTTTTGAAGTTGTTTAGAGGGTGATTTCCTCTCTTTTTTAGTACACCAAAAATTACGGAGAGAATAGCCTAAAAGTTACACTACGGAAGTCTCTTTTCTATTAACAGAAAGGTTTAGACTAAAAAATACTATTACCTTAATAAGTAATAAAATTTAAACATAAGCCTTAATTATTATCATGTGGGTTCTGCAGTAATACTTAATAGTAAAAAAATTAAGGCTACCAGAAATTTAAAGAGACTGTGAAGAGTTGAAAATTTTGTGCGGGAGCGGTTATATTGCTCTTTCAGATATATGCTAACATTTCGATTGACGGGAAAGCCGCCGGGACTTACCGGGCAGGGGAAGGGCGTGCATTCGTATAATAAGTAAGTCGAGCTCTTGAATTAAAAGCTCGACTTATCACTTCAAGATGGTTTAGATAATCTTTTAATCGTACACTTCAAAAGTTTCGACCCGGGAAAAGTAGTCTGTTGCTGCTTCTTTTACTTTGGGAGCCAGTAAAATTGTAGAAACCATCGTAGGTATCGCCATCAACGCAAACATACCGTCGATAAGATCGATAACTGCACCGATGGAAGCTACCGCTCCGAATATGATAGAGACGACATAAAAATAATTGTACCAATGCTGACGTTCGGCCCCAATCAAATAGCCGAGACATTTTGTACCATAGTAAGAGTAGGTGAGCATGGAACTAATGGAAAAGCATACTACACAGATGACCAACAAATAAGTGCCGATCTCTGGCAAGGCCTCATTAAAAGCATTCAGCGTCAGCGTTACGCCATTGGCTTCGGTAGATTTCCAGACTCCGGTAACCAAAATAGCCAGGGCGGTCATCGTACAGGTGATGATTGTATCGATTGCGGGACCGAGCATAGCAACCAATCCTTCCCGAACCGGTTCTTTGGTTTTGGCAGCACCATGAGCAAGGGCTTCGGTTCCGAGACCGGCTTCATTAGAGAAGACCCCTCGCTGTATCCCGATGACAATAAGTGATCCAACAGCTCCGCCCATTACCGATTTACCGGTAAAAGCGTCGGTGACAATGAGACCCAAATAGTATGGAATCTCTTGAATGTGAATGGCGAGAATTACCAGCACACAGCTAACGTAAATTACCACCATCGCGGGAACCAGTCGAGATGCAACTTTACCGATGCGTGTAATTCCGCCGAAAATAACGATAGACACCAGAACAACCAGTACGAAACCGGTTATTAAATCACCGCCCATATGCGCATTGGCGGCTACCCATCCCTGTGGGATATAAATAGAATCCCGCAAAATCTGCGTAAGCTGGTTAGCTTGAAAGATAGGAAGAGGGCCAAATATTCCGGCTATGGCAAATAATGCCGCCAGCGGTTTAAAGAAATACGACCAGCTCCCGCCCCATCTCTTTTCTAGACCTTCTCTAATAAAATACATGGGTCCGCCCTGGATTTTTCCTTCAGAATCTTCCCCGCGGTATAAAATAGAGAGGGTACAGGTAAAAAATTTGGTGGCCATCCCCACAAAGGCACTCACCCACATCCAAAAAAGTGCTCCGGGGCCGCCCATAAAAATAGCTACGGCCACACCGCTGATATTTCCCATCCCTACAGTAGCAGCCAGGGCACTGGACAATGCTTCGAAGTGCGAAATATCACCGGGGTCATCGGGATCATCATATTTACCCCGAAGGATATCGAGCGCGTGGGAGAAGTATTTAAAAGGGGCAAAACGAGAATAAATCAGGAAGAAAAATCCGCCACCTACTAGCAAATAAACGAGTGGCATGCCCCACATAAAGCTTGAGAAGTCGGCTAAAAGTTGTTCAATGAATTTCAGAACGGAACCTCGCGTAGATTTAGTTGCAAATTTGGGGTGTGAATATACTAATTAGCTCGGGTAAAAAAGATAAAATCGGTCGCAGGCGGGGTAATTTTTGCATTTCGTAACAAAGTTGCAATCTGAGCCCGGTGATGCTGTCCGTGTATAATTACATGATGGAGAATATCCGACAACATTGTTTCGTAAGGTGAACCTTTGGAATTTTTGTAGGATATTATACGGTCTAAATTGGTACGGTTTGATTCAATAAGCCGGTGCCATCGTTCGGATAATGTTTTCAGCTTTTGCAACGCTTCGGGCAAGTCGTAATCAGGCCATACTTTCAGCTTGTCGATCGATTTACCTTCTATCCGTCGGAACCATAAATCCTGTGATCCGGCAATATGAGCATAAAACTCAATAGCTTTGTCTGCGCCGTCAAAACCAATATTTTCTTGCAGGTTCAAAAGAACTTGCTCGTTGGCCCAGTTATCATACGAAAACAATCGGAAAAGATGGTCAGCTGAATCCATTAATTGGTGGTTCGTTTAATTTAAGCTAGATCATATTGTAATCGTAGGTTTTTTACAAATTTTGATGTAGATGGATCGGCCGCTATTTTAACTCTTTCAAGTAACCCTTAATAAGTCGTAAACCTATGCTGCTTGCTCTTGATATTGGAAACAGTAATATCGTTATCGGTGCTTCAAAAAATGGAACCTGGGAACACCAATGGCGTATTCAAACCGATGCCAATAAGACTGCGGATGAATACGCGGTTTTGTTTGGGAATTTATTTGCCGAAGCGGAATTGGGTTATACCGCATTCGATCAGATTATTATCAGCAGTGTTGTACCGCAGCTTACTCGAACTATCAGTGAAGTATTTGAGAATAGATCGCACACCGAAGCTGTGATTTTGAACGGCAAAATGGAAACGGGACTTACCATCAGTACCAAAAGTCCGAAAGCAGTGGGCGCCGATTTGATTGCTGATGCCGTCGGCGCGTATAACTATTTTGAAGATAATTGTATAGTCGTGGATTTCGGGACGGCAACCACGGTAATGGCCGTTCAAAATCCCGGAGAATTGATCGGTGGATCTATCTGTGCAGGGTTAAAAGTTACCGTGGATGCATTGGTGGGCAAGGCTGCGCAGCTTTCGCAAATTCCTCTGGAGCCCCCACCCAATGTGATTGGCAAAAACACAGTTGAGGCCATGCAATCGGGACTGGTATTAGGACACATCTGCATGATAGAAGGATTGATTAACCGGATGCGCAAAAAGATGGGTTCTGCAAAAGTAATTGCTACCGGGGGATTGTCAGAAAAAGTGGGTACTCATACCGACTATTTTGATGCCATCGAGCCCATGCTCACGCTTAATGGCCTGCGAATAATTATGGAACGGCAGTAAATATCAGGCGTGAGACGGCCAACGCGAAACGTGTGGTTGGGAGCCGGTAGATGTGACGTGAGATCAGAAACGTGATAAGCCCCTTTATTATAGAACACCTGACAAATTAGTTACAGCCAAGACATCTGCGGCTTCAGTTTTGCACTTCCTATCTGTCCTTTAATAAACTTTCTATTTTTGGAAAGAAGAATTAAGCCTTAGATTTAGGAGTTATTTAATATTCTGATATTAGTTTCTAAATGAACGTTTCAATAAAACAAGAGGCACAAAATTTTGCTGAACGAAATTAAAAAGACGGCTGAAAATTCTGCTAAATCACGCAATGAAAAACTGCAGGATATTTGTCAGCTGTTGGCTGATGAAGTTGAGGTATTTGATTGGGTTGGATTTTATATTGTCGATCCGGAAGCAGATCGGGAGTTGGTACTCGGGCCGTATGTCGGCGAAGAAACAGATCACACGCGTATTCCTTTTGGTACGGGCATTTGTGGACAAGCGGCAGATACTGAAGAGACTTTCGTAGTGCAGGATGTCAGCAAGGCCGATAATTATTTAGCTTGCAGCGTGGATGTAAA
>CAZYOD010000102.1:0-8432 GCA_964648635.1 uncultured Balneolaceae bacterium
TTCGGCGTTCGGTGGATCAACTATAAAAAACGTAAAGGGCTTCTTTAATTTGCAGCAGTGAAACTACAGGTGATATTCAGCACTATTTACTAAACAGATCAGAACTGAGATACCGGTCACCCCGATCACACGTAACGCAAACGATGGTACCGCTTTCCAGGCGATCTGCCACTTTCATTGCAGCAGCCAGTGCACCACCGCTGCTCATTCCGGCCATAATGCTTTCTTCCTTGGCCATCTGACGGGTCATCTTTGTGGCCTCCTCTTCACTTACATCTATGATTTCATCAACCCGTTCGGGCTCATAAAAATCAGGAAGAAACTCAGGCGACCACCGGCGTATGCCGGGAATACTGGAGCCGTCGGTGGGCTGGGTACCTATGATCTGTATATCGCTGTTTTGCTCTTTCAGATAGCGCGAGACGCCCATGATGGTACCGGTCGTCCCCATCGCCGAAACAAAATGAGTAATCTCCCCTTTGGTATCTCTCCATATTTCAGGTCCGGTCGTACGGTAGTGCATGCGATAATTATCAGGGTTCCCAAACTGGTTTAGCAGGTAATAGTTACCGCTCTCAGCCATCTCCTCAGCTTTGGAACGCGAGTATTCAATCGTTTTTTCGGCGGGCGTAAGAATCACCTCCGCGCCATAGGCTTTCATCGACTTAATACGTTCGGGAGTTGCATCTTCAGGCATCACCAGAGTCATCTTTAGTTCTTTCATAGCGGCAATCATCGCTAACGCAATACCGGTATTTCCGCTGGTAGCCTCAACAAGTCTATCCCTCTTTTGAATATCACCGCGCTTCAGGGCACCGCTAATCATTCCCAGAGCTGCCCTGTCTTTCACGCTGCCGCCCGGATTCTGCCCTTCCAGCTTGCAATATACCGTCACATGTGGATTGGAAGGAATAGATTTAAGCTTAACAAGTGGCGTATTGCCAATAATATTCTCTAAAGTCATACTTTTATGGTTTGTAAGTAATAGTATCCGGTTCACCTGTGTTATGACTCATACTTGCGGTATAATGAATGGTGGAATCGGCAGGTACGCTTTTAGTCAACCAGACATTACCCCCAATAACGCTGTTTTCTCCGATGACTGTTTGGCCTCCCAAAATACTTGCCCCTGCATAGAGTATCACACCGTCCTCAATGGTGGGATGCCGTTTCTTGGAAGCATCGGATTTTTTGACGCTTAAAGCGCCCAGGGTAACACCTTGGTAGATTTTAACGCGGTCCCCGATTTCTGTCGTCTCTCCTATTACAATTCCCGTTCCGTGATCTATACAGAAATAGTTACCAATTTTAGCACCCGGATGAATATCAATCCCGGTTTTGCTGTGGGCGTGTTCGGAGATGATGCGAGGGATGAGAGGTACATCCAACTTATGCAATTCGTGTGACAACCGATGAGCAGCCATCGCATAAAATCCGGGATAAGTGCGTACAACCTCATCTTTATTTTTTGCGGCGGGATCCCCCTCATATATTGCTTCTACGTCCTGAAGCAACATTTTCCGCACGGTGAAGAGCGTCTCGCAAAAATCATCGGCAATATCCTTGGAGGCGGTTTCATTCTTATTGCGGCCACGCAACAGTAATCTCACCAATTCATGCTTAAGCTCTTCGGTATAAGCGAAAATCTGTTCATTGGTATCAAAATCACGTTCACAAAATTCGGGAAATAACAACCCTAACACCTTGTCATACCAGGCAATTACCTGTTTGGGAGGCGCACAATCATTGGCCTCTTTATGAGCCTTTAAAAGTTCTTCGCAAAATTCGTCGTTTTTATTCATCGGATTTTATTTTGAAACTGTGCGTTACCGTTACCTCTTCGGACAGAGTAGCACGTGCTGAACAGTAATCTTCGACAGCCAGTTTTACGGCACGGGCTGTTTTAGATTTATCCAGATCGCCGACCAAAGTAAAATGGATGTCTATTGCTTTAAACGGACGTGGGTAACCTTCTTCAGGGCGTTCACCGTTTACCGAAATTTGTAAGTCCTTTAACGGCTGACGCTGTTTTCTGAGGATATCCACTACATCAATCGCGCTGCAACTTGCTACAGATACCAACATTAAATGCATGGGGCGCATTCCTTTTCCCACTCCACCGACACCCTCATCACCGTCAATATAGACGGTGTTTCCGTTAGAATTACGAGCCTCAAAATGTACCGCGTCGTTAAGTCTTTTAATATCCACTTTCATATTTTCCGGAGTTTATCCTGTTAACATCAATAAAAACGGTTGCGTTTAAAATATCGAAATGTACATGATATTAGTGATACCTCTTTTTCTCATTCAGTTGTCGCAAAATATCCGTCGTATCATTTAGTAGCCAACAAAGCCTATTGTTATTTTAAGGCGGATACTCTTATTTTCGAGCTTTAAATTTAACCCCGAAACTACTGTCCATGTCGAAACGAACTCTTGTTACTTCTGCTCTGCCCTATGCCAACGGTCCCATTCATTTAGGTCACTTGGCCGGCGCCTATTTACCTGCCGATTTGTACGTTCGATATAAGCGACTGACCAATAAAGATATCGTTTATATTTGCGGATCGGATGAACATGGCGTCCCCATCACCATAGCAGCAGAAAAAGAGGGCGTAAATCCACAGGATGTTGTGGATAAATTTCATGAACAAAACAAACAGATCTTCGAAGATTTTGGCATCAGCTTCGACTATTACGGACGCACCAGCTCGGAGGTACATCACAAAACATCGCAGGAGTTTTTCACTAAACTTTATGAGGATGGTATCTTTGTGCAGAAAACGGAAGAGCAGCTTTATGATCCTAAAGCGGAAATGTTTTTGCCCGATCGCTATGTAAAAGGCACCTGTCCCAATTGCGGATATGAAGAAGCGTATGGTGATCAATGTGAGAAATGCGGTACCTCACTCTCTCCCACCGAACTAATTGATCCGAAAAGTGCCATCACCGGCGATACTCCTGAAACCAAGGAGACAACACATTGGTATCTGCCGCTTGGCGATTTTCAGGAGCGACTGGAAAAATGGCTTGAAACCCGCGAGAACTGGAAGCCGAATGTTTCGGGACAGGTTAAAAGTTGGCTCAATGACGGACTTGAAGACCGGGCCGTGACCCGCGACCTTACGTGGGGCGTGCCGGTACCCCTGGAAGATGCTAAAGGAAAAGTACTGTACGTATGGTTCGATGCGCCGATCGGCTACATCTCTGCAACTAAAGAATGGGCAGAACAAAAAGGCAATCCCAATCTGTGGAAAACCTACTGGCAGGATGAAGAGACCGACCTCATCCATTTTATCGGTAAGGATAATATTGTTTTCCACTGCATTATGTTTCCTGCTACACTGATGGCGCATGGCGATTATGTATTACCTAAAAATGTTCCCGCCAATGAGTTTCTAAATCTCGAAGGAAAAAAGCTTTCAACCTCACGCGGCTGGGCCGTTTGGCTGAATGAATACCTGGAAGATTTTGATCCTGATCTGCTTCGGTATGTCCTCGGCACTACCCTCCCCGAAACCAAGGATTCTGATTTTTCCTGGGAGGATTTCCAAAATAAAGTCAACAGTGAACTAGCCGATGTGCTGGGCAACTTTGTCTATCGCACCACCTCTTTTACCGAGAACTATTTTGACGGTAAAGTCCCCGAACTGACCAATGCCACCGAGAAAGATCGCGAAACGTTGGCTCAGATCACATCCCAAAAGGAAAAAATAAGCACTGCCTACGAAGAGTTTCGACTCCGTGAAGCAATCACCGAAACCATGAACCTTGCACGAATCGGCAATAAATACTTTACAGAAATGGAGCCCTGGAGAACGCGCAAAGAAGATCGCGAAATCTGCGGCAATACCCTACATGTTTGCCTTCAGATTACCGCTGCCCTTAGCGTTCTTTTCGATCCCGTTCTTCCTAACAAAATGGCGGAACTTCGAAGCGAGTTAAACCTTTCGGATGCTCCCGAATGGGCTGAGGTTAAGGGTTCCCTTTTGGAAAGCGGGGCTGCTATTAATAAGGGAGCCATTTTATTTGAAAAAATTGAAGATGAAGAAGTCGAAAAACAGCTGAACAAATTGAAAGAACGAGCACAGGAAACCGACGAAGTAAACTACGAGCCACTTAAAGAGAACATGGAGTTCGAAGATTTTATGAAGATGGATCTGCGAGCAGGTAAAATTGTGGAGGCCGCAGCCATCGAAAAAGCGGATAAGCTGCTCAAGCTCACCGTAGATCTCGGATTCGAAAAACGAACGATCGTGTCTGGCATTTCCAATGATTTTGATCCCGACAATATCGTGGGACAAAAAGTGTGTGTGGTGGCCAATCTGGCTCCTAAAAAACTGATGGGCGTAGAAAGCAACGGGATGATCCTGATGGCCGAAGAAGAGGACGGCTCACTTAAATTTGTCGCGACTGATGCATCTCCTGGCAGTCCTATAACTTGACTCTATCAACCCTGCGGGTTTTGGCATTACATCTTTTCAAAAATTTGATTTGTAAGTGATCTTCTTGCATTACATTTTAAGGCAAAATATTTTGGAGCGGTAAAACTGGAAATAAAGAAACAAGACTTTGGCTGAAACAAATACTTCGACACGGGGAAACTGGAACTCGAAATTAGGATTTATTCTGGCAGCGGCCGGTTCAGCGGTGGGGCTTGGCAACATTTGGCGGTTTCCAACTGAAGTGGCCTCAAACGGCGGCGGAGCTTTTCTATTAATCTATCTGCTTTGCTGCTTCGCCATCGGCTTTCCCGTGATGGTAGCCGAGCTCAGTATTGGACGTAAAACAGATCGAAACCCGGTAGGAGCTTTTAAAGCCCTTAGCTCAAACAAATTTTATCCGCTTATCGGTTTTTGGGGGGTACTCTGCGGGGTCATGATCCTCTCTTTCTATACCGTCGTGGCGGGCTGGACATTCAGCTATGTTTTTGAGGAGATTTTCTTTTTTACCGGTTTAAAGGAATGGGCTGCTTTATTCGGTGATGTTTCTCACGGAGTTAAAAATGCCATATTTTCCAGCCTGTTTATGGTTGCGACCGTATCAATTATTATCGGCGGTGTAAGCAAAGGTATAGAACGGGCAACAAAATTTATGATGCCGGTTTTAATCGGCATCTTGTTAATCATGATCGGTTATGTCACATTTCAGCCGGGTGCCGGTGTTGGATTTGCCGAATACCTCAAACCGGATTTTTCCATGATCTCCGCCCCGCTTGTTTTCAACGCTATGGGGCAGGCATTCTTCTCTCTTTCTTTGGGTATGGGAGCTTTGATAACGTATGGATCTTATCTCAGTAAAAAGGAAAACATTCCCGAAGCGGCTGCTTACGTTACTTTAGCTGATGTCGGGATTGCCTTTTTAGCCGGCTTGCTCATCATGCCTGCGATGTACATGGCAAATTCTTTCGGTGTAGATATTTTTAATGAAGCAGGAGAACTATTAGCCAGTAGCGATCTTATTTTTCAGGTTCTGCCTGCCCTGTTTCACAGCTTGAGTTCTACCGCGGGTATTATTTTCGGGACCAGCTTTTTCTTGTTGCTCTCTCTTGCCGCACTGACCTCAACAATATCGCTGCTTGAAGTGCCGACCTCCTATGTGATAGATGAGTTCAATATGAAACGGAAAAAAGCTGCTATTCTTATCGGTTCCGGCATTCTCGTAATATCCTTAATTATTTCTTTTGATGTCGCCCTCATTGGTACTATCGACTTCATTTTCAGTACGGTAGGATTACCGCTGGGAGGCTTTTTGATTTGTTATTTCCTCGGATATGTTTGGAAGGTTGAAAACGCCCTTGAAGAACTTGAAAGTGGATATGCCGGTCTGGACAGCTCTCTGTTTAAAGCTGTATGGCCAATATTTATTAAGTACATCGCTCCTCTTGCCATTTTATATAATCTGTTGGAAGCGGTAGGACTCTTCTCATTTTTTGAGTAATTAATTTTAGGGCTTGTTATCCTTCTGCTGTCATGGTATTTTTGTGCCACTAAAAATTGAAGATTATTAACAGGATTTATGGCAAAAGTTTCTACATCAAATTTTCGGACCGGGATGGTTATCCTGCTCGACAATGAGCTCTATGAGATTGTCGATTATCAGCACGTAAAACCCGGCAAAGGCGGTGCTTTTCTACGCACAAAACTTAAAGGCGTAGTCAATGAGAAAAATATTGAAAAAAAGTTCCGCTCCGGAGAAGATGTCGAAGAAATAAGGGTTGAACATCAGCCTTATCAGTTCCTTTATAAGGATGGGAATCTTTACTATTTCATGCATCAGGAGACCTATAAGCAATTACCCGTTTCCGAGGAAAATGTAAAAAAAGCAGATTTTATAGCGGAAGGCCAAGAATGCACCTTGGTTATAGATGTGGATAATGAGAATGTGTTGTATGCTCATCCACCTGACCATATCGTGGTAAAAGTTGCGAAAACACGGCCGGGTCTTAAAGGTGATACCGCCACCGGAGGCAGCAAGCCCGCGACCTTAGAATCCGGTGCTACGGTACAAGTACCTCTGTTTATCAACGAAGACGAAGAAATTAAAGTAGACACTCGAACTGCCGAATATATTGAACGCGTAACATCAAATTAATCATATCATGGATTTAAAAGTCATTAAAAATCTTTTGGATCTCATTGCCGAAAGCGAAGTCAATGAAGTATCCATCGAAGAAGGTGATTTCAAAATTAAAGTCAAAAAACAGCCGGATGTTGAGCAATCTGCGCCGCAAATGCCGATGCAGTATCAATTGCCGGCCCAACCGCAGCCTCAACCCCAGCAGCCGGCACAGCCTCAGGCAGCCCAATCAGGCGGCGGGGAGACTTCTTCTGATGAAGGCGGGAGCAGTCAACCGGATGGAGAGGTTGTCAAATCACCGATTGTAGGTACTTTTTACCGTTCCCCCTCTCCCGATGATGATGCTTTTGTGCAAGTTGGCGACCAGGTTGAAAAAGGTCAGACCCTTTGCATTGTAGAAGCCATGAAAATTATGAATGAGATTGAATCTGAATATTCCGGAGAGGTTAAAAAGATTCTTGTCGATAACGCTGAACCGGTAGAATACGATCAACCCCTCTTTATCATTGGGTAAAATCAGACGAAATTCATGTTTAATAAAATTCTTATCGCCAATCGCGGCGAAATTGCACTTCGTATAATTCGCACTTGTAAAGAAATGGGCATCCCCACGGTTGCGGTATATTCTACCGCAGACGAAGACAGCCTGCATGTAAAATTTGCTGATGAAGCAGTCTGCATCGGTCCTCCCCCAAGTAAGGAAAGCTATTTGAAAATCCCGAATATTATGGCGGCGGCCGAAATCACCAATGCCGATGCCATCCACCCCGGATACGGATTCCTTTCGGAAAAAGCTAAGTTCTCTCGCATCTGTGGAGAACATGATATCAAATTTATTGGTCCGGCACCGGAAAGCATCGCTTCCATGGGCAATAAGTCTATGGCAAAAAAGACGATGGAAAATAGCGGTGTGCCCACAGTACCGGGCAGTGACGGCGTAGTAGAAAGCTACGAGGACGCCAAAGAAATCTGTAAAGAAATAGGTTACCCGGTAATTGTTAAAGCTTCTTCGGGCGGTGGCGGACGCGGTATGCGCGTTGTTCAGGAGGAAAAAAACCTCAAGCAGGCCTATGGCATGTGTAAAACCGAGGCCGAAACAGCTTTTGACGATCCCGATGTGTATATCGAAAAATTTGTACAGGATCCGCATCACGTGGAAATCCAGGTTTTGGGCGATCAGCACGGGAATGCCATTCATTTAGGTGAGCGTGATTGCTCGCTCCAGCGGCGCCACCAGAAAATTTTGGAAGAAGCTCCCTCTCCTCTAATGACCCCCGAGCTTCGTGAAGAGATGGGGCAAGCAGCAATTAATGCTGCGCTGGCAGTTGACTATGAAGGTGCGGGTACTGTAGAGTTTTTGGTCGACAAAGACCATAATTTCTACTTTATGGAGATGAACACTCGTATCCAGGTAGAACATCCGGTAACAGAGGAAATTACCAACTGCGACCTCGTTGCCGAGCAAATAAAAATAGCGGCAGGAAAAGAGATTGAAGAGTATGAACTTAAGATGCGCGGCCATGCTATTGAATGCCGGATTAATGCCGAAGATCCCGCGCACAATTTCCGTCCCTCTGCCGGAAAAATTAAGGTTTTTCACACTCCTGGCGGTCACAGTGTTCGCGTGGATACCCATGCTTATGCCGGTTATACCATTCCTCCCCATTACGACTCTATGATTGCCAAACTCATTGTGAGTGCACCCACTCGTGAGGATGCTATAAAACGAATGAAGCGATCACTCCAAGAGTTTATTATAGAGGGCGTTAAAACAACGATTCCCTATCACCTTCAGCTTATGGACGATGAGAATTTCAAGAAGGGGACTTTCAACACAAAATACCTTGAGA
>CAZYOD010000103.1:0-6087 GCA_964648635.1 uncultured Balneolaceae bacterium
ATGGTACCTGTTATCGTTTTTAAATCGGCTTAAACCGAGACTGGAAGAATCGAAGGTATTCGGGTTCATATTCAAAAGCCAAGCCGTTGACCTTTTCTCGTTCATTATAGATTGCTTCAACCGATTCGGCGACCACATCCATATGGGCTTGGGTATAGGCTCTCCTCGGGATTGTTAATCGAACTAATTCCAGCTTAGGATAATTATGTTTACCGGTTTTAGGGTTGCGTCCTGCTGAAACCACTCCTCGCTCCATGCTACGTACCCCGGAATCAACATAGAGCGCGGCCGCCAGTGATTGGGCCGGCAATTGATCCTGAGAAAGGTGAGGCAATATTTGCCTGGCATTTAGAAAAACTCCGTGACTACCAATCGGTCGCACCACCGGAACTTCCATCTCAATGAGTCTATTCCCGAGATACTGTACCTGTCCGACCCGAGCCCGAATATGGTCCTCATCCACCGATTCGGTAATGCCAATAGCCAGCGCCTCCATATCGCGCCCTGCCATACCGCCGTAGGTGTGCAAGCCTTCGTAGACTACAACCATATTTTGGGCTTTTTTGAACAGCTCTTCATCATTAAGGGCTAGAAACCCACCGATATTCACGAGCGCATCCTTCTTGGCACTCATTGTTGCACCGTCAGTTAATGAGCAAATTTCATAGACGATATCCATGATGGAGGCATCGGCATATTCTTCCTCTTTTTTCTTGATAAAATATGCATTCTCAGCGACCCGGGTCATGTCGTGGATGATCGGTATCCCGTATTTGTTGGTCAATGCACGCACCTCTTTCAGATTAGCCATAGAAATGGGTTGACCGCCCGCCATATTCACGGAGGTAGCAATGGAAACATAGGGGATGCGTTCTGCCCCTTTTTCTATGATTAGATCTTCCAGCTTATTAAGATCAACATTGGCTTTAAACGGATATTCATTCTCCGGATCATGAGCTTCATCAATAATTACATCCACAAAGTTACCGCCCGCCAGCTCTTGGTGAAGTTTGGTCGTAGTGAAATACATGTTTCCGGGAATAAAATCCCCTTCATTAATCATCAGCTGGGAGATAATATGTTCTGCTCCGCGTCCCTGGTGTGTGGGAACCACATGCTTATATCCATAATATTCGCGAATAGCATCTTCGAGATGATAAAAGTTTTCACTGCCGGCATAAGCCTCGTCGCCAACCATCATTCCGGCCCATTGTCGATCACTCATTGCAGAGGTTCCGCTGTCGGTAAGCAAATCGATATAGACATCCCGCGATCGCAATAAAAAAGTGTTATAGCCGGCTTTTTCAATCGCTTTTTGACGTTGCTCCCGGTTTATCATCCGCACGGGCTCAACCATCTTAATTTTGTACGGCTCAGCCCAGGATCGTTTCCGCTCGTTCGTTTCCATAATGCCTCATTTTGTTATAGCATTAATAATAATCTATGAATCCACCTCGACGTATTGCTCTTCTTCTAGCCGGGAAAAGATCGTCTGTAGTCTTTTTTTCTGTTGCTGTACGGTCTCGGGTATCGATTCAAGATTCTCATTTTGATAAGATATTCCCTCTGCAATTTCCAGACAGTACTCCATACCGTTCTCTAAGTTTTGCTTGAACTTCGAAAGTTTTTTTCGATCTCCTTCGGGATCCTCACTCTGATTAACCAGGTCTTCAAAGTAATCCACATACAGTACAATCTCTTTGGCAAACATGTGAGGACGTTCAGACGGTACAAGCGATTTGCTGTGGCCGTAGATATGATTGATCATCTCCCTTAAACTGTACTCCCGGTCAAACCAGGCGATATTGGGTCCCGGACAGATGGACTGCGGCGCCCGATGCTCTTCCAGGATACCCAGATCAATAAGGGCCCCGTTACCAAGATGATCGCAAAGACAAGCTTTATCCAACACTTTCTGCCGCTGTTGTTCTTTTTGCGCTTCATCCATGTCGCTTTGATTAATCTGATCCAATTTAAGCAGCTGATACTGATTGGAGGCTGTACAGATAGGATTTTCGGTGAATTCAGTATTGGCTTCCAAAAATCCCTTAGGACAGGGCGATCCGGGCTTTCCTTTGTCGATGCGCTCCTGGTGCCATTGTTCTGATCCTGTGTTTCGCACATTGTTAAACGGCACGCCCAGGGGTGATACGCCGCTCAAATATAAATCCTCTTCTTTCGCATTTTCGAGCAGTTCTCGTGTCGTTTTATCTACAGTCGTTGCCTCGGGTACCAGCAAAAAAGGACTGCCCCAACCGGTGGCGTCCATTCCGAAATCATCCAGCAGTCGTTGGGCTTCGCCGTTCGTGCCAATACCACCCTGAACCGTTAATCGAGGCTCCGTTATCTCCCATTTTTCTGAAAAACCTGTTCCCTCATCTTCATAATACTTTTCGATAAGAGGCTGGATCGCTGACGTCAGCCGCTCTCGGTTCTCAGCGAACTCCTTTAGCAGCGAGGGCAACAGGTATCCATCCGAGGCGAAAGCGTGCCCGCCACAATTCAGTCCGGATTCAATGCGATATTCAAAAACTTCGAGTCCCTTTTTTGCCAGATATTTACCCTGTATAAGTGCCGATCGGAAATCACTGACTTTCAGAATAATTTTCTTTTTTATTTTGCCTTTGGCATCGCGGTAGAAATCCCTGAACTCACTGATATAATTGTACAACCGCGGATTAAATCCGGCCGAGAGAATCAGACTTGATGATACATCACTTTTAGCATAACCTCGGAGAGCGGCACTGGCATCACTGAACTCGGCGCTCATAGGAGTGCCATTTTTCTCATAGTTCATACCGTCAACCTTGGCCATGATATTTACATCTATAGATCCGGGTTGCATCAGTCGGGACAACTCGCAGGATAATGAATCACGTTGGGGACCTTTTCCCGTGCTCATCAACTGATCATACATTTCTTTCAGCTTGCTTCCGTCAGGCAGCAGCTCAAAATATTTAGCCTTTTCATTGACCTCGAAAAACGGCTGACTTTTGATTGCCTCAAATTGTTTCTGCACAATATTTTGAACCAAATTGAGATAGGCTGTAATTCGTTTGGCCCGACCATCCTCAGCGCTTCTGGGAATGTTGGTGTAGGGCAAGTCAAACTTTTGGCAATAGTGCTTACGAATACGCTCGACCAGCAGATCATCAACTATCGATATCACTGAATTAATGCCGTAAGGCCCTATGCGAATAGGAGAGTCGATGGAGTGGCCGGTTCCCATGACGGGAATAGAAAAAGTATGGGGAGAATTGGACATACTAAGCTTGGTTTATTAAGAATAATACGCATTACGCGATACGTAATGCGCAATTCGCAAAAAGTTAAATGTCTAACTCAATTTCTTTTCGAGTTTAAGTGCTTTTGGAAAGAGAATATTGTTTTCCAAGTGTATATGTTTGTGTAGATCCTTTTCGAACCCTTCCAGGTTTTTAAACAATACCCGGTATGTTGTGCAAGCATCTTCGGGCGGAGTAAAGTCGTTACTCAACTCCCTTATTTTTGCCATTGATGACCCCGCTTCATCATGTTCCTCTTCCATCATTGCAATAGGATTGGCTGCCTCTCCAAAGTCGGGTTTATTAGGTTTTATTCCTTTTTCTTCAGCTTCAACCAGGTTCTTTATATAGGGAAACAGAATACGTTCTTCCTTATCTAGATGAGTAAATATTTCGGTATGGAGCATCGTAAATTCATAGTAGATCTCCTTCAGTTCTTCGTGTCTGCCACCATGGACTTTAGCAACCTTCTTGGAATATATTCCAATTTCGGGAAGCTTATTTCGTGTAAACTTGTGATGGTTATTTACGATGTAATCCACGAGAAAGTCCAGTGACCACTCATTGTAGTTCTGATTTTCTGCTGTGTTACTTTTGCCTAAATCCTGCAGTGCCTGACGTACTAATTGTGGATTCACATCTTTTTTTGCACAAGCCTCTTCAATGGTTTTGTTTCCGCCGCAGCAGAAATCAAGTCCATAATTTCGGAATACCTGTGCGGTGCGATAATCTTCAGCTACCAGTTGTCCAACCGTTCGTTCTTCTAAAGTTTCCATAACATCTTATATGTTTAAAATTAGGGGAGTTTCCGTACAATTCATATTTAAGAGTATTTTGTCTTAAAATAAAATTAATTTTATGCAGTTGCTAATGTTTTTTCAGTTCGTGATGGTAAAAGATCCAGCCGATCCAAAAGATAACGGCCCCGATTTGGTGAGCCACGCCCAGGGAAACGGGAACATGAAAAAGCAGGGTAAATATCCCCAGAACATATTGTGCAACTACCAGGATCACCAAGATATGAGCTTGATTCATTAGTGTTTTAGTGGCATCTGTTTTACGGGTTTTCATCCACAAAACAATAACAAGTACAGCTAACAGGGTACCTAAAATACGATGGACCCACTGTACCGTACCGGGATTTTCGATCAGGTTTACTACGAATGGCTGCATTGCCCAAGCATTCTGCGGAATCCAGCTGTTGTTCATCATCGGAAATGTATTGTAGATAAGGCCGGCATTGAGTCCCGCTGTAAAAGCCCCCCATACTAACTGAAAGATAAAAATCACAGCTACAGCTAGCGACCATTTCAATAGTTGGGGCTTATTTGCCAACTTTTGTGTTTTGTTTTTGTAAAGATCCAGGGCATACCAAACACAGAACGAAACCAATATTACAGCCAGCAACAGGTGCAGGGCTAGCCTGTAATGACTGACGTATGGTACATCAGATAATCCACTTTTGACCATTATCCAACCCATCGCTCCCTGGGCTGCGCCTAATCCAAAAAGTATAGAGGCTCGTTTGAGCAGCTTTATATTTAGGTGGCCGCGAATCAGAAACCAGAAAAATGGAATGATAAATACAATACCTGTAATTCTACCTAATAGTCGATGCAGGTATTCCCAGAAGAAGATAGCTTTAAATGCTCCCAGTGACATCCCGGTGTTCAATTGCTGGTATTCGGGGAATTGTTTGTACTGATTAAAGGCCTCTTGCCAATCCGATTCGCTAAGCGGTGGAATTGTGCCCATAATCAAATTCCAGTCGGTCATAGATAATCCGGAGCCCGTCAATCGGGTTATACCACCAACGACTACCATCAGGATGACTAACCCGGCTCCGGTCCAGAACCATCTGCGTATGTATACCCGCGACTGCTCACTGATAGACTGACTCATTCTAATCTGTTATCAATTCCGTTTCTCTGGATTGATATTCTTCTGAACCTAATTTTGCCTGGGCAGCCGCCAGACGTGCTACAGGAACGCGATATGGGGAGCAGGATACATAGTTGAGTCCCAGGTTATAGCAAAAACGAACGCTCGCGGGATCGCCACCGTGCTCCCCGCAGATTCCGATTTTAAGATCTTTATTTGTGGATCGCCCTTTTTCAGTAGCCATTTTTACCAACGCCCCAACCCCTTCTTCGTCCAGAATCTGGAAGGGATCATCCTTCAGGATTCCTTCATTCAGATAAGTTTCAAGAAACTTGCCGGCATCATCGCGGCTGTACCCATAAGTCATCTGCGTAAGATCATTGGTACCAAAAGAGAAAAATTCGGCCTCCTCGGCAATTTTATCCGCAACAATAGCCGCGCGTGGTATTTCGATCATTGTACCCACTTTATATTCGACAGATTCACCCTGCTTACTGAAAACTTCGGCGGCCGTATGGTCTATGACCTCATGCTGATGAATAAATTCCTCTGAGGTACCTACCAGCGGGATCATAATCTCGGGCAGCACTTTTTTTCCATCTTTTTTGAGATGAATCGCGGCTTCCAGTACAGCGCGAGACTGCATTTCTGTAATTTCGGGATAGGTGATTCCCAGGCGGCAGCCGCGGTGGCCAAGCATTGGATTGAATTCTGTGAGCATTCGGATTTTTCGCTTTAGGTCGCGTACCGAGATATCAAATTCACCGGCCAGCGATTCTATTTCCTCGTCATCATCAGGCAGGAACTCGTGCAGCGGCGGATCCAGCAGACGTACCGTAACCGGCCGTCCCTCCATAGCCTCAAATATTTCAATGAAATCCTGTTTTTGATAGGGAAGCAGTTTCTCCAGTGCTATTCTTCG
>CAZYOD010000103.1:6187-8426 GCA_964648635.1 uncultured Balneolaceae bacterium
GGCTTCTTTCCCTTGATAACAATACCTTTGGTCCCGTCAATAGATATCCAATCGCCGGCATTGATCGTCAAATTATCCTTTGTAAAGGATTGCGATTCATAGTTAATATTGATGTCGTCGCAGCCCGCTACACATGGTTTGCCCCAGCCGCGCGCCACTACAGCTGCATGACTAGTCATTCCACCGCGCGAAGTAACAATGCCTTCCGCTGCTGACATGCCTCCTACATCTTCGGGACTGGTTTCTATGCGTACCAATATGACCGGTTCACCTTCGTTATGCTTTTTCTCGGCCTCTTCAGAGCTAAAAACCACTTTGCCTACGGCCGCGCCCGGTGAAGCGGGAAGTCCATTGTCAATGATTTCACCATCGCTAATTTCTTCCTGCTTGAGCTGTGGATGCAAAAGTTGATCCAGATGACGGGGCTCTACCAAATTAAGAACAGCACCCTCTTTGGTTATCAAGCCTTCGTCAACCGTATCAACCGCAATTTTTACAGCAGCTGCTCCCGTTCTTTTGCCGTCGCGTGTTTGCAGGATATATAGCTTGCCCTGCTGAATGGTAAATTCGATGTCCTGCATATCTTGGTAATGCTGCTCCAGCTTTTGGGTTACAGCCTGAAGCTCATCATAGCTTTTGGGCATATCCTTCTTAAGTTCATCGATATTCCGGGGTGTACGTATTCCGGCTACCACATCTTCGCCCTGAGCGTTGATCAAAAATTCTCCATACAATTCTTTGTTGCCATTCGCAGGATTGCGGGTAAAGCAGACACCCGTGGCACAGTCACTACCCATATTGCCATAAACCATCACTTGCACGTTGACCGCCGTACCCGGCACTCCCGTAATTCTGTTGATTTTGCGGTAGGTTTGTGCCCGAGGTGTATTCCAGGACCTCAACACAGCATCTATTGCATGATGCAGCTGCTTGCTGGGATCCTGCGGAAAATTATCGCCTGTATTTTCCTTATAGACAGCTTTAAACAGGTCAACAAGTTCTTTCAGTTCTTCAACACCGAGCTCGGTATCAAGCTCTACCTCTTGCTTATCCTTTTCTTTTTGGAGGACTTCTTCAAAATTCTCTCGTTTAATGCCCATAACCACGTTGCCGAACATATCGATAAAGCGGCGGTAGCAATCGTAGGCAAAACGTTCATTGTTCGTTTTTTCGGCTAACCCCTTAACGGATCGGTCATTGAGCCCCAAATTCAGCACCGTATCCATCATGCCTGGCATTGAGATTGCTGCTCCTGATCGAACCGATACCAAAAGCGGATCGCTGGAGTCACCAAATTTCAGATTCATCAGTTCTTCAAGGTATCCAATACTTTCTTTTAGCTGCTCTTCTAGTCCGTCAGGCCATTCCTGATCATATTCATTGTAGTATTCGCATACTCCCGCCGAAAGTGTAAAGCCGGGAGGGATTGGCAGTCCGATAGCACTCATTTCGGCCAGGTTAGCTCCCTTACCACCCAGCAAGCTCTTCATTGATTTGTCAGCTTCTGCCGTTCCACCGCCAAACGTGTAGATATACTTTTTATCGTTCATAAGAACCTCCTTTTACACAGTTTTGGAAAAAGAGCGGTCAACTTTTGCCGTATGGAGATATCGATCGAAACACATTGCAATATTTCGCAAGAAAAGTTGGCCTCTTTCCGTGATATTGATTTCATTGCGGGTTACTTCAACCAAGTCATCAGATTCCAGCTCGGAGATCCGATCCAGACTATCACTAAAGTAATCTTCAAAAACTATGCCCCACTTTTGTTCCATATCAGCAAATGAGAGACCCATCTTGCACATAAGTTGCATAATTGCATCTTTCCTTATCATGTCGTCTTTGCAGAGTTGCAAAGATTTGGCCACAGGTAGCCTACCTTTATCTAACCAAGAATAATACTCATTCAGTTCTTTGGTATTCTGCCAATAGTATTTTCCGACGTTAGAAATTCCGGACATTCCAAAAGCGTACAAATCGGCTCCGGAATGCGTGCTGTATCCCTGGAAGTTTCGCTGCAGGGTTCCTTCGTCGGCAGCTAAAGCAAGCTCCTCGTCTTCACGTGAAAAATGATCCATCCCGATAAAGCGGTAGCTGTTGGTGGTCAAATATTCAATTGACTGCTGCAGCATGGCCAACTTTTCGTCGGTGGAAGGCATCTCCTCTTCGCTGAGCAGTTTTTGTGCCGGCATGATGCTGGGGATGTGCGCATAGCTGTATACGGCTAAACGGTCCGGTT